>NZ_JBJDMY010000010.1:0-207708 GCF_044900305.1 Agrobacterium sp. NPDC089420
GATCATAATAACAATATCATGATATTGTTATTATGATCGATCGCCACTCAAATCTGATCTCCACTCTAATCAACTCCGCCTCACTCATATAGTTTCCACGCATAATCATTCTCCAACCATATCGACAATTTCAACATAAAAATCATATATTTACGCGTCATCGTCCCGCAATCCGCAAATTGCAGGCCGTAAAAGCAAGATTCTGCCCGCAGATTTTCATCCACCACAAATGTTCATATATAATTCAACGCAACATATATTTTATATGTTTATGCGTGTGCATCTATATAAATATATGTTTATGGAATCCTCCCAGGTCGAAGGGGTGTTCCCCTCTTCATCTCGGTTTCCAAATTCAAATTCTTCTTCTGGTTGTGTAAATATTGCCTCTTGCGCCGACGATTCCTAATTTTCGCCACCCTTCGCCTCATCAGGGCTGTATCTGCACGAGCTGCAAGGACGTACATCTCATAAAGACCCATTTGAACACACCTTTCCTATCACGCGACGCAGTTGCGACCGTGTCATGAGCTTCATCTCTTTTCCCACCAGCCTTTCTGCTCGATGGGCAATTGCAACGGGGCACTGAAAACTGCCACCTAGGGAAACAAAGACACTTATCAGTGCCCCGCATACGCGTTTATGCCTGCCACGCCAGTCCTTTAGCCAACGACCTTCGGAGAAATAGAAAGGTCCACCACAAACCCATTCCATCTCTCCTCTGTCTATCGCCAGAGGACATTCAACATCAGACCACGAATGTGAGAGTGACCGCTTCACCTCACACCGGTGCCGATTCAGCGTCAAACCAGAATATCTCCCGGTTCATCACGGAACAGGCGTAGTATAGCTCAGGGACGCAGGGTGGGGATGAACGGGGAAATAAAATCCCCCAAGGCTTGACTGCGATCAACTAAAAATATTTTCTAATACCAGCGGTGCTAACCACTAAGTGTGACGAAATCAATGAGCAGTAAGCATTCTAAAATTCCATTCGTCGCTTTCAGCAAGAAAATCTCAGTCGCCGCATTGGCATTATCACTTCCAGCCACATCAACAATCCTTGCCCAGGATTTGCAGCCAGCAGCATCCTGTACCCCTTCAACAGAACAGCCGATCACAGACAACATCTCGAGCGAGCCAATCTATTTGAATTGTAGTATGACTTTGCAAAAGGGGGTCACGATAAAACGGCCTATTATATTGGAAAGTTCGTCAGCATCAAATGTTGTGTTGGATTGTAACGGGAGCACCTTAGACGTATCTGCTGTGAGCAAGCCTAGTGAAAAAATAGCAATCGTGATACGATCCAAAGAAAAACTTCCAGGCCAATGGGACGTTCCCAAACATATAACTGTTAAAAACTGCAATATAAAAGGCCTTATAAGAGTTTACGGCCTAGATAAAAATGCTAATGGCCCTAATATGCGGACTTCATCACTAAGGCCCACTCACACAGACTTCGCTCAAGCCTCTGCGCCGCAACACGTCACCTTCCTCAATCTTACTATTAACGCGACTGGAGGATCCGCACTCTACATAGGCCCTGGCGTAACTTGGACAACGCTCCAATCCTCAAATTTAACTGGATACAGCAACGGTACAGCTATCTATCTGGACGCGGAATCGGCATATAATTCAGTAATCGGAAACAGTTTTACATTTAAAACAAAGAGCAGAGAATTAATCGCAATCGATGGGTCTGCTCATAATCGTATAGTAGATAATACGTTCAACGACCCAATAAATGGCGGTATTTTCCTTTACCGCAACTGCGGAGAAGGTGGCGTAATACGCCACCAGACACCCGAATTTAATACAATATCACACAACACATTCATCTACACCGACGACGCACAACTCGCAAAGCCCGCGATTTGGTTAGGATCACGCCAGGGAAAGCAAAAGTTCTGCTTTACGGACCCCTTGCATCCATTCGGAAGTAGCCTCAGTTCACTGGATTTCGCGCGCAACAACAATATCATCGGGAACTATCTAGCTAATGGAGTTCCCGAATTAATCAGAAACTCCGACATCGAAAACGTTATTCAAAACAATAAAACGGATCAACCTATCACCGAGCGATGATATATCCGAATTATTCGTTATTGAAGTGAAAATTCCTGGCCGCCAATTATCTTTGCCAAAACCGGAAATCTCATAACCCACTTCCGAGCTTTTACCCGAGTATTCTTAGGATTCAATCTCTGATACTCACTGAGTTTTTCCAATGCCATCTTTCTATTTCCCGCCGCAAAATAAGCTTCCGCTGCAGCGCGCAAATAGTTCGGACGACTTGGCAACAATTCAAAGGCCTGTAAAAAACTTTCTGCCGCTCCGCTAAAATTCTTCTTAGCTAGCGCCGACTTTGCCGTGCTTTCCGCCCCTTTAGCAGTAGGCTTACTCACGGGTTGCTTAACCTTGAGACTTTCTTTCCATATGATCTGGCTAGGCTCAAGATGTTTCCTGATTCCCGGCTCAGCTGCCAAATATCGTTCTTTCACAACTCCATATAAATCTTCGAAGGCTATTCCATAGAGCAGCTCAACATCCTTTGCCATCGGGTATCGGAGATATGTATCAAACGTCAGAGTGCTCACCTCCGAAGACAAGATTGAAACCTCCGGTCTGATCGGCGAACTATTCTTATACTCCTTCGCTAGAGCAACAGCACCAGAATGAGCGTAGTCGACAAAATACTTTCGTTGCTCGTCAACACCGTGAGATTTTCCTACTGGAACGAAACCATCACCATGCACAGCTACTCGCAAAACCGTATCCTCGCTATTGCAAATAAGACTTTCGTAAACAAATCTATGCGTGCAAATGCCAAGAGATGGATTATCGTCAGCGCCGTATTGAGATACAAATCCTTTCAAATCCAGCTGATCCTTAACGCCAGCTGCAGTACCAAAAACAGCTAGATAGTAACCCTTCAGTTTCTGGCCAAGCAAGCTAGAAAGAGAATCCTGCATAGTTCCAGCATAACCGATATCCACAACAGCATGCTTCCCAGTACCAAGCCCTTTCTGAGAAAGGTACCGCAGTAGTGACCCCCGTTCATCGGAGGCTATATCCAAAAGAATATTTTCAATCTCTAAAACTAAAGCCGTTAGCGCTTCACGATCAACCTTATTATTTATGCTTTCGTCAGCACCAACAAAGCCATGTCGTTCAAATAATTCTTTATCAATTTTATCGGCTTCAATACCATAGTTAGACTCGAGCCAATTCCCAAGCGTACGTGCATGTATCGCTTTGGCAATCGGTTGGAGCAAATCGAAGCGATTTTTCATCATTGGCACTCGAGTCATTCTACGAGAGCAATAGAGGTAATCAGTTTCGATACCAAAATCTTCAAACGGAAAGAGTTCATCGAAAACGCGCTTCATAATTTCCCCGTCTCGGGACAGGAAATAAAGTCTCGATACGCCATCCGCTTTTGCCTCGCGGTAGAGCCAAAAACTGAAGCCAAGCATCATTGGCCCAAGGGCAGTATATCCAAATTGGAACGGATCAGAGGCAAAAAAAGAATCCATATCAGATTTGCCGCAATCATCAAAAAAGCGGTCCGCAATCATAGCGTCAATGACACTCTTAGTGAGAGACCAAGACTTACGCCCAGCCAAATCAAGTGTTTTCGCAAATTCCGATGATTGCCGGAAACTCACCATAGAACGTGGCAAATGAAAAGCCGCGATGGAAAGCGCTCTAGGTGACGCTATATCTCCCTTCGGGT
Source organism: Agrobacterium sp. NPDC089420 (assembly GCF_044900305.1). NCBI lineage: Bacteria > Pseudomonadati > Pseudomonadota > Alphaproteobacteria > Hyphomicrobiales > Rhizobiaceae > Agrobacterium > Agrobacterium sp. NPDC089420. Next base: position 3,740 of record NZ_JBJDMY010000010.1, read on the forward strand.
TGTCACCGATATGTACAATTTGAGATGGTTCGATTTGTAAATCCATCAAAATGTGAACAAAGAGGTCTCCCTCGCGTTTCGTCTTCATCAATTCATTTGAAAGATAAAAAACTGAGAATCCGCCAACGCCCGCACGCTCAAGCAAACTAAGAATAGCATTTCGCGGTAGGTACATATCTGACGCAAGAACAATCTTTTTTTTGAGCATTTTCGCATATTGAAATAAATCATATCCAACAAAACGAATATCTACGCATTTCAACTCAGTCTCTATTTCGAGTTCTTGCAGCTTAGAAATTATAGAATCATCAATTCCAGTAAGCTCTTGGATTGCACGGTAGATATCATCGAAAGTAACCTCCTCGACACCATTTTGCCGTGCTTTCTCTAATGCATTTTTCTCGGATTGAACACGAATCGACCTGAAGTCCGATATAGCCCCCTCAGTTAAGTCATGAACCTCTGCCTTCATAAGGTGAAATATGGCGAGAGGAGAATCTACTTTCCGCCGAATTAGAGTGTCGAAGACGTCGAAAGAAACAATTTCCGCCGAATCAATTAATCTCTTCGCCTCAGCAATATCCAACATCTAACTTATGCCCTCCGTGTGAGGAGAGTTGAAACATTATTATGTAGGTTTTCCAGTCGATCAATTTGCCTGAAACCCCAATACCAAGACAGCATATCACGCATTTTGTTTCGCCCATCTATAAAGTTTATATTCCTCGTATCTGGAAAATCTCCCGACTTAAGTACATATCTCCAAAAATCGGAAAATAGAAAATTATGCAAAATGCTTGCATAGCTATCTTTCGAGTAAATACGTACAGGCGGCCTGAACAAATACATAGTATTCTTTCCAAAATACTTAGCTTCCGTGACGACTGATGAAGATATAGTAAAAACAAATTCCACCTCATCTGTCGCCAACATCATATATGTCGGATGCTCGGTCATGGAGACATTCCGAAAGCCGCGAATAAAAGACAAAGTCTTTTCATCTCCATTTTTAACAAACGGATGTCTGGAATAATAAATGTGGTGTTTTGACCGAGCCACTTCGTCGAAAGCGGACCGATAATCCAAAAGATTGAGCATACCTTTACTGGAAGCAATAGCCTTATCTTTCAAAGTCTGGCCTATATAAAGCGCGCTATGGGGCTTCAGATCATTATTTAAGCGAGGCTTACCCCGATACATTTGCACTCGGAGCCTATCTGCGTAGACATAACTCAACTCTTCCGGCAGCTCAAAAGAGGACAATCTTTCTTTTATTTCAACATCATTTGAGTCAAAAGCAAATAAAAGATCATCTAAGAACCTTATGGGATGCAACCACATATCAATGTATGTGCACCCGGCACGAGCGATAATTTCACGAGTCGCACTGCTGAGCTCGTAGCCAAAGATAAGGCTACCTGATGGGAAGTGTTGACTGAAATACTCTATAGACGCGTCTTTTATATCGGTAGCTTCGAAGAATATTTGTGTGTCCTCAATGTCTACGGCCAAATTGGAAAGATCGAAAAACCTCTTTCGGTCGAATTTAAAATCGTCATGCCATCGCTTGGATGCGATTGTAATAGGTAAATCTGAACCATTAGAGAGTGGACGACGAAAAAGGTCGACAAGCCACTTCAAATTGCTGTCCTGTTCCTTTCGACTGGTGGACAGCAAATCCGAAGAAATGAAGATTGCAGTGAACTTATTGGCTTTACTCAAGATTTCGTTCCTAACTAAACCGATCAACATGCTATCAAATAGCGTGTTTCTGCCTATATGCAATAACTCTGAATTGCATAGAAATTCTTAGACTGAAGGTACTGCCATACCCCAACATACAGCGCTCATAAGATTTTTTGCCTTTTCTCGGTAAACTTACGGCTCCCAAATGAAGACGTAGACGCTCGGAGGAGAACGATCTTTATCTGAAACAACCGATAGATCGCATAACGCTGATCGCGTTTCCATGAAGACAAGGGAGTGCCATATCAGTCAGAACACCAAGGATATAAGACTCTTCCTATCCAACGATATCGTTTTGGTACCTCTCTGAAAAATCCCGCAGGATTACTCCGATATTGCGCAACGTCCCGTTCATTTCCCACCCTTGCCACCACGCGGGCGACAATAGGGGTCAACAAATGACGCCAGCCGAGCAGCCCATAGGTGCCGTAAGGCTGCCACTTGACCCTTCCGGCCAATGATACGCGAGGCTTCACCAGCGGATCTGCGAGGCTATCTATCGTTTCCTCAAATGTGGAGGTGTGCCCGGTGCCGGGATCAAAATACATGGGGTACAAGATATAGGCTGCGGCAAACAGCGCCTCCACAGAGAGCTTTCTGCCACGGCGGGTCAGAGGTTGCCTGTCATCCGTCAAACCCCAGCCAGCATAAAAAGGCGCGCCGACAGTCGTGACTTTCTTTCCCCGCATCAGAGCCTCAAAACCCGCAAGAGACGTGATGGTATAGATGTGGTCCGCGTGCTCCAGCGCATCCGGTAAAGAAACCTGCCCCTTCATGATGGTGCATAGGTGTTCCACCTCATCCGGGTTGGAAACCTCCCGGCGCATTCGGCTCAAGACGTCCGGGTGTGGCTTGTAAACGATATCCGCGTGCGGGTTTTCCTGCGCGGCCAGACGCACGAGGTCATTATTCGTAAACGGACGATCGCATCCATAAAGAATGGAGGCATCCTCCTCCACCTGACCGACAACCAAGACCTGGGGGCGATGGCTCTGACCGCTAGTCTGTTGAGCGGCGGATGGCGCCAGACGGCCGTTATACTTTGTCAGCCTCTGCTGCAATATGCGCCGGATGCCCTCCCGTGCACGCTGGATCAGCGCCGGGTCGCCATCAAAGTCGTGATGGAGAAGAAGCTGCTCCAGATCACTGGGGCCACGGCTGTCGAAATACGGCCGGCGGCTATCCAGTGACAGAGAGAATGGTACCGAATAGCCCGCATGCGCTTCCAGCGAGCGGATGAAGCCATCCTCCATGAAATAGACCTGGAGGCCGAGGCGCTCGACCTCATGCAGCGCGAAAGGAGGAAGGTTATTGCTCCACACAAGGATCACCGGCTTCTGCGCCGCCACCATAAGCGGCAATATCCTGCGGTGAAAATCGCGTTCCGTGATCCGGAACGGTACGAAATGAAACTGCTTGTGCGGGAAAAACTGTTGCAGGAAGGGATGTTTCCACGCCTTCATGTGAAAGGCGATGACCGGACCTGGCCGGGTGAGCGCCTCCGCGCGCACCGCAAGCGGATTATGCCAATTATTGAGGGAAGCATCCATCGGTCAGTTGCGATCGCGAATATTATAATAGGCCATGGTGATGACGCCCCACAGGAACAGGCCACCTAGGAACACCAGTGCCACATTCATGAGGCGTGAGGGATATTGCGCCAATTGCGACAACGTCGGCTCAATGAAGGTCGCGAGATATCGCTGCTGGTTGTTGGCATCCATCCGGGCTTTTTCCAGCCCGCCAAGTGCTGCCGTGTAAGCCTTTTCCGCAAATTCCCGTTCGGTTTCCAGAGATTCGTATTGCAGAATCCGGGTAGCGACATCGCCGGACTGATTGTTCCCGGTACTACCGCCGCCGAAACGTTGTTTTTCCTGCTCCAGCTGCTTTTCCAGACTTTCGATCTGCGTGGTGATGACACGGATGCGCGGCGAGTTCGGCGCCATTCGCGTCAACGCGGCCGTCAGTTCGGCTTTCAGTTGCGTCAATTGCTGCTCTAGGGAGCCGACGAGCTGTGCGGCAAGCTTTGCGGCTTCGACGGGGTCCGCCTCCTGCGACACATCCCGGAAATTGCGCAATGCCACGCGGGCCGCGGAAAGACGACCTTCCGCAAGCGCAACCTCATCCTGCGACGCCTTCAGAACGCCGTTTCGTGCATTGAGCGACAGATCGTTGATCAGTCTCTCGCTCTCCATAATCACGGCTGCAGCTATGGTTTTCGCGGTCTCGGGATCAAATGCCTTGACGGTGACATTGAGGATCGATGAGGTGTGGTCATAATCGACCTTCACTATATCCTTCCAATAAACAAGCTTTTCTTCGATGGGCAGATTGGGCTCGAGCGCATAAAAGAAATCCATGCCGCGACGGGCAAAAGCCTTCTCCAGATCGATCGTCCGCGAAACGGCCTCGATCATGCGCTCGCTGCGGATGTAATCGAGCAGCATATATGAATCCGCACCGGTGGTGCTGCCGCCCGCGCTTTGCGTGAACATGCCAAGAATATCGCTGCTCGCCTTGCCATCGATGCTGCGCACGGCGAAGGCCGCGGAACTGTGATATTGATCCGCCGCGACGAATGCCATGTATAATCCGGCGACCGTGGTGGGAAGCGCAACAGCGAGCAGGAAACCGGCGCCAATCACCGCATGGCGGAGCTTGAGGCCTGTCAGCTTCTTTCGCTTGTTCGGCGACGCTTTCGTCTGGCGTGATGTATTGTCACGCTCGGCCTTCAGATCAACCTTCAGCAGATTATCGATTACCGTGGTATTGGTGCGTTTTGCCGGAAGCTGAGCGTTCTCCACCTTGTTGCCGGAACGCTGTTGATCGTCGCTCATTTTCCACTTCCTTTCATATTGCGGTCATGAACGCGGATCGCATCCTCGACATCATCGAAATATGTCAGCTTTCCATTTTCGAGAACGACGCCGCTCTGGCAATAATCGCGGATCGTTCCCGTGCTGTGAGACACCATTATCACATCGGAGTCCTGCAAGCGATGCTGGAAAACCTCGTGACACTTCTGCTTGAAGTTGGCATCACCAACCGCCGTTATTTCATCGACCAGATAATAATCGAACTTGACGCCCATGCTGACGCCAAAAGCAAGCCTGGCCTTCATTCCCGACGAGTAGGTGCCGACCGGTGCTTTGTAAAAGGCTCCCAATTCGGCGAATTCTTCGACATATGCGACCAGTTCTTCGGTATCGACCCCATAGATACGCGCCACGAACCGGACATTCTGTTCACCCGACATGCTCGGCTGGAAACTGCCCTGGAAACCGAGCGGCCAGGAAATTCGGCCGCTGCGGACAATCCGCCCCCGGTCCAGCTGCAGGGAGCCGGCAATCAGCTGCAGCAAAGTCGACTTGCCGGCGCCGTTGCGGCCAAGCAGGCCGATGCTGCGGCCACGATTTATCACAAGCGACGCGTTCTCGATGATCGGTTTCTTGAAACCTTTCACACGCGCATATTTTGTTGCCTGTTCCAGTCTGATCATCGGCTCCTCAACACGGACGCGGAACGGGTGAACAGAAGAAGACCCATGAACAGGATCGTCAGAGCGAAGGAATAGAGATAGGTCATATTCATCATGTCCGCCCGGTATTCCGGATAAAACCCTTTGCGGAACAACATGACGACATGAACCAGCGGATTGAGCAAAACAATATCGCGGATCGGGGCGGGAAGCGCGTCAGGCAGGAAAAAGACGCCGGAAATCAGGAACATCGGCCGGTTGATGATGTTGAAGACCTGCTCGTAAAGCGGAAACCGCAGCGTCGCGACATTGTTGAATATGCCGATCCCCAGGCCGAGCACGGTCGCGGCGAAAGCCGCCTCGATAATCGCGGGCCAATTCAGATATACCGGTTGATCGACCGTCAACAGGATCAGGCCGAGGACGCAGAAGGAGACGACGGAGGTCGTTCCCGCCTGCAGGATATAACGGGCGACGATCGTGTCGATCGGCGCGACGTTGGGATAGCTGAGCAATGTCCGGTTGGCCTTGATCGCCCCGTTCAGGAAACCCGCCATCGCCGCGTAGAACTGAAAGGCGAGATAACCCGTCGCGAAAAAGAGCGCAAAACTTTTCCCGAGAGCGGGCGTATGCGTTATCGCCATGAAAATCAGCGACATGAATGCGATATGGCCGGCCGGGTCAATGATGGCCCAGACATAACCGCCGGGCTTGCTGCCAAATCGCGTCGACATCTCGCGGATCAGGAGCGCACCAACCACACGGATATGGGCCTTCAGATAATACACTCCCGGCACCTCCGTATCTCACTCAAACCGCAGAAAAAGTGTCCGCGATGGTCAAGAGCCACGCGTCTTTCGGATTTTCTGCACAATCTGCGGTATTTATGACACTCCACGGCAACGGAAGAAAGCTTAATCAACCAGATTTCTGACCTGGTATGCCGTCCCCACCGGCCGGCCGACGAGCTGCAGGAAACGATCCAGATCAACCACGGGGTGACGGGAAACATAGATAACGTCGCGGCTCTTGATCGGGAATGTCTGGCCGACGATGAGACTGTCGGCGCGCGTCATGTCCAGGCGATAGACCAGCGGGTAACGCCCGTCATTGTTCGGGTTCATGCCCTTGTCGCGCAGCTGGCGGAAACGTTCCGCACCGAGCAGGTCCGCGACGATTTCGGGTTCTTCATAACGAAACACAAAATAGCCGGCGGCATTGGAACGATCAGAGGTTCCACCCCCCGCCATGGCCACGGCCTCAAGTATATTCAGGTCGTTGGCGCCGAACTCGATGCGGCTGTTCTTGCTGACCTCTCCAAGGACGGTAAAGGTTCGCGGATCCTTGGTGACGAATATCTGGTCGCCAGGCTGGACGTAGATGTTTTCAGACGGGTTTTCGATAACCGTTTTGAGAAGCGCGCTGCCGGTCGCGCGGCCGCGAACCAGGGTAACGTAGGATTCATAAGGCTGAGCGCTCGGACCGCCGGCCTTTGCGATCACTTCGGTAATAGTCTCACCCGTGAGGCTCATCGGCACCATGGAAGGACGCCCTACCGCCCCGGAGACGGTAACATTTCTGGAACTCGTGCCAACACTCGTAACAAGAACATCCGGCTCGATCGCCTTGTTGGTCAGGCCCGACAGGATCTTCTGACGCGCCTCCTCAAGGGTCGCACCTGCGAACCTGACGGTGCCGACATAGGGAATTGCTGCAGTCCCGTCTGGCTGCACAACCACATCCAGAACCGTCTGCTTGTTCTCGGAACTTGAAAACAACCCGTTCGCGCCGGCTTCGAAAATGGAAATCTTGAGCTGGTCACCGACACCGATCACGACGCGCTTGGCTGCCCCGCCAATACCGAAACGCCGGTGAAGCGTTGTCGTGGAGAAATTCGCGACCATCTGCGCGGAACGGTGACTGACATCGACGACATCAAAGACCGTGGAAACGGAATCGCCCTTTACCATCGCCGGCTTGCCGGCCTGCGATTTAATCTCGTCAGCAGTAGGGCCGGCGCTTGGCAGCGTGTCACATCCGCCAATACCGATTGTCGAAACGACGATAAAGCAGTTGCGAAAAAGTTTCGAATTCCCCAGAAAACGCAAACCAAATATCCCCAGAAATGCTCGTATTCCATTGCGAACGCCGCCCTGTCCGGCACTCGACACGGTTGCATAAACCCATGACGTTTTAACCTCAACACGAGATTAATGAAGACCACAAAATATGGCACGGCAATTCAACACCCATTCTTTGTTGCCGCATGTGCCATTGTTACAACGCTGCCAACTCTCTGGCTTCACGACGCTTTTTCGGGCGACGGCGTGGCACGGACCCACAATCCCCGCCCGGAACGTTGATCTCATTCCTCAGCAACCTTTCGGCGATTGCCTCCGCCGCCGCAACAGCCCCCTTTTTTGAGTAGAAGTTTCCCCGGACGTGAATAGCGGCAGCCAGAAGTTTAAAAAAATCCTCGACCAACGCCGCGTCCGGCTTTTCAGCAGTCCGCCAGAAATCATCCAGTGTCCCCTGATAGGTGGCACCCGGAACATCATATACCGCGCAGCCGAGCACCTTGACTGGAATTCCCTGCCGCAGGCCATGCAATACCGCCGTTGAATTCACCGTCACCAGGCCACGGCTAGCCTCGGTCAATCTGAGAAGATCACCACCATCCACGTAATGAACCCTGCCTTCAACGCCGTTCATTCTCGCCGCTTGACCAACCACGTGCCGCCACTTCATCAGGCCGTTATCGAGCGGATGAAGCTTGACGATCAGGTCAGCATCCACCGGCGCTCGTCGCGAGAAGGACCCGATGATCTCCTCGATCGCTTCGCTCTGCGTCGAATACGGCGAATGTGACCTCAATTGATAATCCGTCTCGAGCTGAAGCGGGTAAATAAAGACATGGCGTCCAGACCGAACAACCGTTTCCACGAGCTTGTCAGCTCTACGGCGCGCTCCTGATGACGTCAAAATCCGTCCAACCCAACCCGCATATTCGGCGACGGGATGAAAAAGGCCGTGGCGGCGATAACCTGGATACAGGGGGGAGAGAAACACATTTGGAAGATTATAGGAAAGGTCGAGCAGAGCCTCCGTCAAGAAACTCTGACTGAACTTGCGGGCGAAATCCGGCACAGCAAGCCCTTGCGCCGCACGCCTGATCTCGGCGGGATCATTAGGAAACCGGGAGTTCGACGACATGCCGTCTTTTTCAACGGTAACCCAATCCGGCCGCAAATACCCCATCTCGATAACGGTCACGGCAATATGCAGCGTTTTCGCAGCATCGATTGCCACTCGATGATAGGGACGCTCCTCACCCAAGAGGATCAGATCGGTGACGCCAAAGTCACGGAGAAAGGCATGAATGTAATCCAACCAAGCCGGCCAGGTTCCGCGATAGTTGACAGCCCCCGACCGTCTCCAGAACAGCCAGTCACCTGCATTGAGATTGATGCGCAAACAGCGGTGGCCGGCATGTTCCAGACAGTCCGCCAACCTGTAAAACAACGAAGAAGACGGTCCCTGCAAGAACAGGAATACCCTCTCCTTCGCTTTTGGAGGGTGGTCGTTCATGCAAATCGCTCTTTATACAACTTCGCATGCAGCAGGATCGTCTCGATCAAATTCCAGGGCGCCTCCTCCCTGACCTGCACTTTCGCACCGGCATTGAGAGCCACCGCTCCCAATGGAACGACGAAGTAATCTGTACGGGGATCCGGGAACGGGTCAGCGTAGCTTTTGAGCAGCGGCGCATGATCCCCGTAAAAAGCGAGCCAGACTGGCCGTTCGGAGGCGTCGAGTGCCTCGACCAGAGTTCCAAGCGCATCGTCGGCACGCTGCAGAAGCTCACGATAGATTTCAACGGGCTCGGTCAACCCTTCACATCGACCGGCCTCCCATGGCCCATGGTTCGCCATCGATGCAACGAAAACAAACGTCGACTTGTCATCATCTATATTATCGATCGTTTTCAACACCTTATGCGTAAGATCAAGATCCGAGACGTAAGGGTCTGCAATCGTCGGCTGATGATCGAACTCGTCCAGCATCGTCAGATGTTCGAAACCCAGAAGCGGCAACGCTTTGTGACGCATGAAGAACGTGCGGTCATACGGATGGATGAACTGCGTGTGCCAACCGTTCCGCAATAATTTATTCGGCCAGGCCAAGTCGGCGTAATGTCCGGCACGCAAATACGGATAAGAGGCGTCGACATGAACCTCTTCAGGTTTCAACCCGCTCAGAACAGCGAATTCCGTTCGCAGCGTATAACCGCCTTCAAACACATTGGTGAGCCTGCCCGATTGCACTGCCCGCTTTTTCAACCTGTCGATGGTTGGCAATTCCAATTGGTTGTCGCCGAGATGGCGCAGGTCATAGAAGGATTCCGACTGCCAAACGACAACGAGGGGAGCGTCGTGATGCTCGCCATCAATCAAATCGTGGATCGCACGATGCAGACCATCAGAAATCTCTTTGATCAGCGTGTCACGGTTTTTTCCAAGCCAGACGAGAAAGTGGAAAACGACTGACGCAAAGGTTCCAAACCTGACCGTGTTCGGTCTCACTTTAAGAGTTACGAGCAGGGCTTCCGACAGGCTTGCAGCAACACGGTTCACCCGCCTGACCAACAGAAGACTTATCAGGCCAAGATAACCGATACACCCGAATACGATCCAGAATAGCTTGTGCCTTGAAGGAAGCACGGTCGGCTCAAAGATCATGTATAGCGCCGAGACGCCGAAAACATACAGGACCGCCAGGATCCAGAAAATGATGTTGAATTTTGTCGCGTAGAAAATCGTCTTGTATTTAAAGACATCGAGAACCAGCGCTATGTCGGAAAACAGCAGTGGCTCGCGAATAAAAGCAAATTTGACGCGGGAAATTGCGGTAAAGATAACGAAGTAGCTGGCAACCGCATGCGCCGCGTAAATCGGACGCCAGGAAATCACAAAAAAGAACGCAAATACCAGGGCGATGACGGGTAAGCGGGCACAGCTCTCGACAAGAAACCGAACGCGACTGCGGACCGGAGAATATTTTCTGCGCGCTTCTGCAGGCAATGCAAAACGGTCTGTAAAATATATCACCACAGCAGCGGCAACAAAACACAGCGATGTCAGCAGAAATGGATGATCTTGAGGCGTCAATGAAATTCCCATGAGAGATGTCGTTCGGTGATATCGGTGTCCTTGATTGCGAAATTCATCACTGGTTTTCCGGTCAACACTTCCTTGCTTGAAGTAAGACAGATCGCTTCAACTGCCAGTACAGGACGGGCTTGATGAAGCCGCCCAGCATAGCCAGAACCTTCAACTTTAAACCAAAATGGACTTCACGCCTGCGGCGGGAGATGCCGTCGAAAATCTGCCGGGCAACGGTCTCTACAGACCAGGGGCTTGTGTCTCCCATCAATACCTTGGCAAGCGGCGGCCTCTTCGGCAGCTCATTCAGAAGCTGCGGCGTGCAGGTATCAGGCGGAAAACTTATGCCGACATGGATGCCGGCACCGACTTCGCTGCGGAGGCTCTCAGCGAATGCGGCGAGAGCAGCCTTGGAAGCACAATAGGCGGAATAGCCCGGAATTCCGATAAAAGCGGCGGCGGAGGAAATCATCATGATACTCCCGCTGCCACGACTTTTCATGCCGGCATAGATCGCTCTTACGGCATTCACCGTGCCTGAAAAATTGACGTCCATCTGCATTTCAAAATGCAAGGGAACCAGTTCTTCAAAAAAAGCAGGCTCAACAATGCCAGCCGACGTAATCAGTAGATCGCAAACGTCGAACGCGCGCTCGCATTGCTCGAAGGCCTCGCGGAGCGCATCCATTCGCCTGACATCGGCTGAAACCGCATTCACCCTGCCCGGCCCGAGCTGCTGCAATTTTTCACAGGCAACCCGCAGCGCACTTTCATCTCTGGCGACCAGCGAAACGTCATAACCATTCAAGACGCACAGTCGGGCGAGTTCCAATCCGATGCCGCTCGAACCACCCGTTATGATTGCGTGCATATTCCGCCCCGCCTCAAGGATTTGCGACGATGCGCTGCAGCTCATCCAGGTTCAAGGATGTGGCTGAGATATTTTGTTCGGCAAGCTCCTCCAGAAGCTGCGCAGTCGTTTCAACGGCATGAGATATCTGGTCTTGCGTGTGTTCAGCCGTCAAAAAGAACCGGATTCTGGCCAGGCGTTCAGGCACGGCGGGATGAATGATGGGCAGAGCATTGATCCCCGCTTCAAAAAGGCGATTGCTCAGTTCCACAGCCCGTAGAGAGTCACCGACGATAACCGGAACGACTGAAAAGCCGGCAGTCGTACCCGTATCCAATCCCCTGTTTTTCGCTGCCTCGAGAAACAGCTGGCCGTTCCGGTAAATCTGACGGACGCGCTGAGGTTCCCGCCGCAAGACAGCCAGGCTAGCAATCGCCGCCGCCGCCAAAGGAGGGGCCAGACCGACGCTATAAACGAAACCGCCCGCGTTCCCTTTGAGAATTTCCACCAGAGCCCCGTTTCCGGCAATATAACCACCGCAGCTCGAAGATGTTTTCGACAGCGTCCCCATCCAGATGTCGATTTCGGTCGGGTCGATGCCAAAATGTTCAAACGTTCCCCGCCCCCGTGCGCCCAGCACGCCGAGCGCATGCGCCTCATCGACCATCAGCCAGAAAGGATATTCGTCGCGAAGGCGCAATATGGTCGGCAAATCGGCAATGTCACCGTCCATGGAGTAAACCCCTTCGACGATCACGAGGACATGTCGATAGTCCTGGGCGGCGCCAGAGAGGATTCGCTCCAGATCGGCCATGTCATTGTGCTTGAAAACCAACCGCTTCGCGCCGGACAACTGCGCGCCTGTAAGCGCACTGTTATGAATAAACTCATCATGGATGATGAGGTCCTGCGGTGTCATAAGGCAGCTTATGGCTGAAAGATTTGTGAGATACCCGCTTACGAAACAAACGGCCGCCTCAACGCCGTAATTTTCTGCAATGGATTTTTCCAGCTCGACATGCAACGGCCTCTCTCCGGCGACCAATCTGCTGGCCGAAGACGAAATTCCATAATGCTGAATGGCGCTTCTGACCGCGTCATGAACGTCCGGATGGGTGTTTGTCCCGAGATAATCATAGGATGCGAAATTGATCAGCTTTCGACCATCTATCATGGTCTCGGCCCCGGCAGCGATATCATGCGACCGGTGAAAGGGGTTTTCTACACCGGCAAATTTCGCGGCGGCCTTCTGTATCTGAAGGGACTTATAGGCCGGATGATCCTCAAAACCTCCACGCGCCTTTTTTCGGGGCGGCGCCAGCTTCTCGGCGGACCGTAGATCACGTTTTTTCTCGACCTGGCCACGCTGTTGCCGCAGCTTCTCCAGCATCCCTGCCGAGAGCGCCGGTTTGGCTCCGCCCTTACCAGAACCGTTTTGCCCGCTCATTAAACGGCCTCCGCAATTTTCTGGACGCCATGTCTGTTCGCCAGCCCTTCCAGCAAGTCATCAACAGCCTCTTCGTTCGCGTCCTGGGGCTGACGACTCGACAGTTTTTCGCGAAGCTTTCCCACAATCGCGCCAACCGTCGTGTTGTCGGAAATGCTGCTCAACGGCAGATCGACCCCGGTTTTCTGCTGAAAACTCGTTCCGAGCTCCATGGCCATCAAACTGTCCAGACCAATATCCCTGAGCACCTTGTCCGGCGTGATGTTGTTTTCGGCCATCTTCAAGATCGAGGCCAGTTCCGCCGCAATCAGCGAGTGCAAGATTGCAGCCGCATCCTCGGGGGATTTATCAGCCACCATCGAATGCAGATCTATCTGCTCGCCGACGGCAACCTGCTCGTGAATTTGACCGTTTGAAATTGCCGAAAACAAGGGCTGTTTCACGGTCTTCAAGGTTCCAGCCGCAGCCCAGTCGATATCGGCGATCATCACGGTGGCGCTGTCGACATCCCCAGGCATGGCAATGAGATATTCCTCGACAAAACGCAGGGCGTCGCGTGCCTTGAGCGCCGTCTTGCCGATCCGCTTCGACAACAGGTCGTTCACCTGCGTGTTACGGGCCAGGAACCCCGTATCTGCGATCGCCCCGAAACCGACGGCCAGGGCAGGTTTGCCCCGCAGACGACGGCCCCTTGCAAGACCTTCCAGATACCCATTTGCGGCGACATAGTTGGATTGACCCGGGTTTCCGACCATCGTGGTTGCGGACGAGAACAGCAGGAAGAGATCAAGATCGTCTCCGTCAGTCAATCTATCCAGCAGCACGGCGCCTTCTACCTTGGTGTGCACGACGGGCCTGTTACGGTCACGGCTGAGATTTGAAATCAACGCGTCGTCCAGCACCATGGCGGCGTGTACGACGCCCTTGAGGGGAGCCGCTTTGCGCAGATCCGCCAGCAAGCCGCGCAGTTGCGCCTCATCGGTGACATCGCAAGCATGCACCGACGCCTCGATGCCCATCTCGTGCCAGCGTGCAATGGCATCGCGCGTGTCGCCATCCAGCGTACCGCTGCGCGTTGCGAGAGCCAGATGCGACGCGCCTTTCTCCGCCAGCCAATTGGCCGCTTCAAGTCCAAAGCCGCCAATACCGCCGACGACAAGATAGATACCCGGCGAGACACGGAAATCGGGCCGACGTCTTTGCAACACGGTTTGCCTTCCGCGTGCAGGCGGCGTCACGAGGATCTTGCCGATATGACCGGCGCTTTGCATCAGCCTGAAAGCCGTGGCAATCTCATCATGGGAAAAGGCGCGATAGGGCAGCGGCTTCAGCGCGTTTTCAGCAAAAAGCGCCGAAATTTCCTCGAATATCTTGGCGGTAATATGCGGCGCCTCCACCAGCAGCTGATCCGCGTCGATACCGAAATAGGAGATATTCTTGCGAAACGGTCGCAAGCCGATCTTGCGATCGGCATAATAGTCGCGTTTTCCGAGTTCCAGGAAGCGCCCGAACGGCTTCACCAGTTCCAGACTGCGTTCCATGGCCTCCTGGAAGAGAGAGTTGATGACGACATCCACGCCGAGACCGTTCGTCACGCGCAGGACATCGTTGAAAAACTCGAGCGAACGGGAATCGAAAACGAAGTCGACGCCGAGGCTCGCCAGCAAATTCCGCTTCTCCACGGTGCCGGCCGTGGCAATAACCGTCGCGCCCTTGAGTTTTGCGATCTGCAAGGCGGCAAGCCCGACACCGCCTGCGGCGCCATGGATGAGAACCGTCTCGCCGGCCCGCAAACCCGCAAGCTGCACAAGCGCGTAATAGGCCGTCAGGAATGTCACCGGCAGCGTCGCCGCCTCGATAAGGCCGATGGTGTCGGGAATGCGCGTCACCCCCTTTTCCGGGACGACGACATGGGTCGAAAACGCATTCGGGCCGATGCCCATCACCCTGTCGCCCGGGCTGACGTGGTGCACATCGCTGCCAACCAACAGAACCGTACCGGAAAACTCCATACCGATCGTGGCGCCGGCAAAGCCGTCCTCGAGCGCCTCTTCCGGCAGCATCCCCATGGCCCACATGACATCACGGAAGTTCAGGCCCGTTGCCGAAACTTCCACAACGACATCACCGGCACCTGCGACCGGCAGGCTGTTTTCCTGCCACTCGATGGTCTCGATGCGGCCAACCGCGCGCTGTACGATCGAAGCAGACTGAAACGTCTCTGTGCGCTGCTTTGACCGCTGAAACGGACCGGAAACAACCCTGAGCGCCCGGCATGTTCCATCGGCGGCATCATGGAGCAGTTCGTTTTCACCCTGCGCCTGCAATGTCAGGAATTCGTGCCAGAGCTTTTCGGTCAGCACGCTTCCGGCAACATCGATCGTGACGACATCGATCTCGTCATATTCGTTCTGGAGCACGCGTGCGAAAGCCCAGACCGCGTGGGCAACCGGATCGACGCAGGTTCCATTGGTTGGCGCACCGCCCGGAGCGACGATAATCAGCCGCGGCGGATATTTCCAGGCCCCCGTGGAGCAATGCCGCAGGGTTTCGGCCATCTCGCCCAGAAGACAGATATAGTCCTGAAGGCTCGACGAATGGCTTGCGGTCGCAGAATGATCGGGCAAGACCAGTATGATGTCGAGTTCACCGGCGCCCAGCTCGGCCAAGGCGTCCCGCAAAATCGCAGCGGTCAAATCCGGGCCGCACTGCAGTTCGACGTGCCTGTCCGCCCGCAGATCCGGAAACGCCATGTCTTTCGGCTTGATCGTCAAAAGGTTCTCGCGCGTCTGCAGCAGCCGCGGTTCATCCATGCCGACGTCACCGCGCGCGGTCAGGATCGCCAGCGACCCGTCCTCGAAATCCGCCCGAACAACGGCGCCTCTGGCAAAACCAAGTTCGCCGATCCGGCCCAGCATCTCCTCATTGGAGAGCATTTTTCCAACCGGCAATTCCGAAAGAACGCTCTGCCTGAACCACCCTCCCTTCAGCCCGAAGACGAAATCAGCAAGCGAAGCGTATTGATGCTCGACGAAACAAAGCTCGGCGCCGGATTTCGCGATTGAAGTCAATGCCGAACTCAACGCCTCGCTGTCTTGCAGGCGTCCGAGGAGAAACCCGTTGGCGCTGACGACGAGATCGACGCATCGGCTCAAGCCGTCGGCATCACAATCCACGACGTCGACACGCGGATTTTTGGCAAAACCTGTCGCCAGATTGCTCTTGAGATTTTCATCGTCTTCAATGATCACGAGCTTGGCGTCATAACGTTCGGCAAGGCTGGCCAGCCGTGTGCTGACAGCGACCGAAGTCGCACCTATTTCGGCAATCACCAGCCCCTGGCGATCCGGAGCAGCCTTCTCCAAGAAGGCTTCGACCAGATGGCACGCTTCATCGATGCGTCTGCGCGCAATCGTCGTTCCGTTCCGGAAATGATCGACAGTCGCCTCCGGAACGTCATAGCCCGCCAATTTTGCACGATCCCCATCCGCCAGCGGCAAATCCAGGCTGCTCATGGCAAAATGATAGGCGTCGTTCACCAGGATGGCCGCCGGACTGATCTCGGGAGACTCCGCGATCAATTCGCGAACGATGTCGGTAAAAGCCGGCAAATCCGGATCGGAAGCAAGCACCCAGCATCCGTCTTCAAATGTCGCCAGGCCGCAGTCCTCGAGAATGAAGAAGCAGTTGGCGAGATAAGACCTGAATGACCGATGCTCATCCAGAACGGATGCATCAACACTGCCGAAAGCCTTCTGGACCTTTTGCGCTATGTCATACGACGCGCGATAGACAGCGGCATCCAGCACGAGGAGCGAAACAGCAGTCTCGTCCGCTTCGTACTGGGGAACGAGGCCGGGCAAAAGCGCATCCTGAGCCGAATTGCGCGAGCCGATTATCCGCTCATAATGGAAAGAAACGGTTTCAAGGGTATGATGGACTTTGAGGAATGTGCGTCTGAACCGGCAGTCATCCAGACTTGCAACCAGCTCACCGTTTCCGTCCATGAGTTCCACGCGAATTTTCAACGAAAACGGCGAGGCCCGCAATATCTCGATCTGCGCCGAGCGTATGTCGGCCATATCCGTTCGTGATCGGATTGCGCCAAATCTTACCGGAATATAAGGCGCACCCGCCAGGTCACCCGTCAGATCGGCGAACAGGGCGACGAGACCATGAAACGCCGCGTCAATGGAAATCGGGTTGAGGTGGTAGGACAAATGGGGATGGGCAGGTTTGCCCGCTTCTAACAATTGCACATGAAGCTTGCGATCAGGCAAGACGCCGACATGCTCCAGAAGCCTGAAATCAACCCCGTAATCCAGCCCGAACTGTCGTGCAGTTCGATAGGCGGCTCCGCCGTCGATCGTTCGGACCTTCGATAGGTTGACGCCCGGTTGAGCGATTTGACGCGCAAATTCCGCGACCGGCCTGCGAATCCGGCCTACGGCGTGAACGCTCCAATCATCTTCGCTCAGATATTCGCGGGACCGAATTTCCATCTGACCTGTTTCGGGCGAAATCACGGTGGAAAGTTCGGCCAATCTGTTCTCGTGCAGTTCCAGCGGCCGAATAATTTCCAGATTTCTTAATTCCACATCCGACGTCGCGAAGAATTGACGCGCCGCCTGCACGGCGATTTCTATGAAGGCGCTGCCGGGCAGAATGGACTTTCCGTCGACGACATGCTGCGCGAGATCGGGAAACAGGTTCGCATCGATGTGGTTCTTCCAGGATGCGGCATTGGGGTCTGTGCGCCACCCCAGCAACGTGTAATCCGCTTCGGCATTGCCGCGACCGAACAGGTTCAGGTTATCCGACGTCGGCTGTACCTGCAGGCACTGCGGCTCAAACGGCAGCGGCGGCAGTGCGATATCGGCACGACGATGACAGATATCATCCTTCCATACCGAAGCCCCGCAGGATACGGCCTGCGCCACGATGTGAGGCAGGGGATTGTTGCTCAGGGCCGGTCGAGTGAGCGTCGGCAAAATCGAAACCGAAACGCCTGCTTGACGGGTATTCTCCGCCAGATACGAAGAAAGGATCGGGCGAGGACCGATCTCCACGAAGAGATTGCATCCCTGCTTGAGTGCCTCTGCCGTTGCGTCCGCAAAACGAACGGCATCCCGGACATTTCTCCACCAGTAAACAGCATCCAGCTTATCACCGCTTTCGATGATCCCGGTAACGCTGGAGATGAATTTTATGTCGCCGGACCGGGGCTGGTAAGCCGGAAGTTCGGCCAAGAAGGCATCCCGCTCCCGATCAATGATCGGATGATGAAATGGATAATCGATATCCAGGATGTGGACGGGAATATGTTCCTTGCGACCAATATCCTTGAATGCCTTTATTTCACCGACAGGACCGGAAATCGTGACCGATGAAAGCGTGTTGATCGCGCCGATCTCAATGCCCGACAGACCATTCCTGCGTGCGAGGTCCTGCGCCCGTTCTGCGGACAGAGCGACGGCAGCCATTTTCCCCTCGCCGGCAAGCGCATGCTGATGACGCGATCGAACGGCAACAACCGCAACTGCATGCTCAAGAGAAAGCGCCCCGGCACAATAGGCGGCGGCAATTTCACCGACCGAATGTCCGAACACCATAAAGGGCTTGATGTTTCGGCTGATCAAACGATCTGACAGAGTGGCCTGGATGGCAAACAGGAGGGCCTGGGCAATCCTGGTGTCCGGCAGCAAGGCGGCGAGATCCTGCGACACGAACAGGGACACCAGATCGACGTCAAGCCAGGGTTTGAAGGCCGCGCAAATCTCATTGAAGCGATCGAAGAAATCCCGGTCATATCGGTAGGCGTCCTGCGCCATGCCGATCCATTGTGAGCCGTTTCCGGAAAAGGCGAAGGCAATCCGGGTTTCTCCGGCAGGCGCTTCCCCAACGCGACCCAAGCCGGTCGAAGATCCCGCCAGAAACTCTTGGGCACCTTTCCGAACGACATCGGGGTCTTCACTATCGACTGCGAAACGATGTTTATGGCGCGTTCTGTTCAGAGCCGATACGGCGACAAGTTCGCGGCGATCCGGTCGGTCGCCCTTCAACTCTTGAACATAATTTCCAAGCAGGCCCTCAAGGGCTGACCGCGTTTGTGCGCTCACCATAAATGGCCCGGAGGGCAACGCACCTTCATCGACAGCCGCTGTTTTTTCGGGATCAGCAAGCACGATATGCGCGTTGGTCCCACCGAAACCGAAGGAATTCACACCGGCAAGGCGCGGTTTTTGTCCCCGCGGCAAGGCGTAACCGGACCGATTGATCTCGACGTTTAATCCTTGGAAATCGATTTCGGAATTCAACTCGGATGCGTGAAGCGAGGCGGGAAGAAAATCATGTTGAAGCGCGAGAATAGCCTTTATCAGACCGAACATTCCAGAAGCGGGCTCCGAATGACCAACATTCGATTTTACCGACCCCACCAGCAGCTTCCGATTTCGTTTTTGCCCCAGCTCTGTTCCGATCGCCCACAGTTCCGCGGGATCTCCGACTTTCGTCCCTGTGCCGTGACCTTCGATAAAAGCAAGGTCATTTGGATCGAGGCCATGGCGCTGATAGACGTCACGCAGTAGCGATGCCTGCATTTCACGCGACGGCAATGAAATGCCGTTGGTTCTTCCCGCAGAGTTCAATCCCGTCGCAAGGATAGTCGCATAGCTGCGGTCTCGGTTGGCTCTCGTTCTTTCCGTTGTTCGCAGAACGACAACCCCTCCGCCCTCGGATCGGACATAACCCTGACCACCCTCACCATACGCCCGACACAGCCCCTCGGGAGACAGCATGCGCGCTTGCGAAAAGCCAACAAAGGAAAAAGGGTGAGCAAGAACGTTCACGCCGCCGACAATCGCGGTGTCTATCTCGCCGCTCGCGAGCGCACGGACGGCCTGATCCAGCGCAACAAGGGAGGATGAGCATGCCGTATCGATCGTCAGACTAGGCCCGTTCAATCCAAACACATGCGAGATGCGATTGGCAATAATCGACAGGGTATTGCCGGTCATAAAATACGGACTGCCGGACGCGGGGTCCTCGACAAACGTATTGCCGGAATCAAGACTCGACGCGCCGATATAGACCCCCACGCGCTCCTTCTGCAGCATGGGAATGGTGAGGGAAGCATCTTCCAGGGCGCGCCACGCGAGTTGCAAAATCACCCGCTGCTGCGGATCCATATACGTGGCTTCACGGGCAGTCAGATTAAAAACTGCGGGATCGAAATCATAGACATCCTCGATCACACCGGCAGCGAACGTATAGGCCTTTCCCGGCGTGCCGGCGACTGGATGCCAGAAACGGGCATGACTCCACCTGTCTTCGGGAACGCTGGTTACAACGCAACGCTCATCCTTCAACAATTGGAATAACTCGTCTACGTTCCGAGCTGACGGGGTGCGGACGGATCGTCCAATAATCTCAACTGACATGCCTTACTCACAATCCTAGATAGCTTGAATGCAACAAAGCTCCCCGTTGATCAACCCAATATCCGTAAATTCACTGATTATAAGGTATCCAATGTATATGTCGGCGAGGACACCCCATATTGCCCAGGGCAGGCCTCCCGAAACTCATCTGAAAATCGGTTTGCCTGCTCGGGAAGCGACGCGACACCGCTATTGACCATAAGCTGTAAAGTACGCCGACTTCACACTTTTAACTCTAGTGGGCGGGGAAAGAATGAACTGGAACTATCTGCAACAACACTGGGATTGGGCAGGCCACATCATCGAAGCCCTGTTTATGGCGGCAATTGTCGCCATGCTGGTCCGGATTTTTCTTTCATGGCGTTTATCCTGGATCGTTGGCCTCGCCTTCGCTGCAGGTCATTTTCATGGCCGCGAAAAAAGAGACTACGAAGTGTCGGTCCATATGAAACCGCCCCATCTGGAGGGATATTATTTCTGGCGCTGGTCGTGGGACGGGACGACCGACTTCTGGCCAACTGCGATCATCTGTTTTGTACTCATTTTCATCGTTGCGAAAAATTCCGCTGGACCTCGATGAGTTGCAGTTCCTTTTCCAGTGCTCGCACCGCAACAATAAACTTTCGTGGACTAAAATCGAAAGTTGTATCGTTTCAGCATTTATTGCACGGTGGGGCAGAATTATCATATTGCCGATTTTCAACCGGGGAGCAGATGGTACGCGACGAGATATGCCGTTCTTTTGCCTGTGTGATTGTCGCCGCTTCGGTCGTTGTTACGATGTTCGCCGGAACCGGTTTTGCCCAGGATAACAATGGTGGCGTTCAAAATGCCGTCCCGGCGACGAGAACATTCGATTTCTCAGCGCCCGCCCTCAATCTTGAAGGCACAGTTCCCCAGGATGCTACGGTCGAAACCGTGCCAATGAGCCCGACGGAGCCCGGCACAATAGGGAATTTGAAGGTGATTGGAAAAATCACGTCAGGTTCGTCCGATCCGAAAATTGAAACGACCTTTGTCGGCTACGATCTGCAGGCACCCTCGGCAGCGTTCCGGATTTGCACTTACCAGGCAGACACGGCCGGATACACAACACGCGTCTCAAAGGTCGCATCGGACCTGACAGAAGCCATGCTTCTGGGCACCAGGGATGAAAACGGAAAACCAAATAGCGCGCTTATCAGCTATTGCTTCTCACGTGGAAAGCAGGTGCTGGGTATCAATTTCATTGTAGATGTCAGCAACGCCGCGGATGCCGACGCTGCTTATGATCTGGTCGTTCGAGCGGACAAATACGCTGCGGCGTTCATTGGCAGCCTTTCATGGGAAAATGGAGAGGAATCAAGCTTTGGACAGGAGCTGCAATCGGTTCCTGTGCGGATAGGCAACCGGCAAGTCACACTCCTCATCCCGAACCAATGGGAGATATCGATCAACGATTTTCACGGCCCGCTGCCGGCCGAGCTGCACATGATCCGGCGCAAGGGTGGAAAGGATGTCGGCCTGGTGTGGCTCTTCGTTCAGGAGATGGAGAAGAAACCCGACCTCGAAATGGCGGGAGCCACAATCGTGAAGGATTATTTTGTCAGGCAGACACCCGACACACATCCTCCGGTGCTGGTATCGAGCGAGGAGGACGCCATATTGGCGGAACAGGGAATCCCCGCGCGCATCTTCCGGTTTTCAGTAGAAAACAAAAATGCTCAGGACAGCGGCGATATCGAGGCCACCGTCATATGGCGGAATGGTCGCCTGCACGTCCTCACGCTCTGGTCAGCGTGGTCATCCGTTGCCGATAAAAACACGTTCTTCTCTCGTCTGCCGGGTCTTACTGTCTACGATATCGTGCGGCAGGCCATAGTAACGACGCAGCAGTAAGATCCTGCGACCCGGTGCGGGCAGGCCACCTGCAGCGCTCGGACAATGTCGATATGAGGAGTGCAGACGCATTGACTGAGCGATTTGATCATCAGGTTGGGTCCACTTCCGTACCCGTCATTCCCTATGACACATTCGAAGCCGCCGCTCTGTTCCTTGCAACGGGGCGCTCGCCGGAAGAGGTGCTGCCGAAACTCGGCCTGACAGGCACGGAATGGGATAGGCTGCATGACGCCTACAAGTGGTTTCCCCATTCATTGGGGGCTGATTCCAGACGACATTATTTCGGCGGGCTTGACGATGGCGCGATCTGCCGGCTTGTCCTGCCGCCGCGATGGCAGATGGAAGACGGGGACAAGCCTGATCTGCGCTCGACAGCCTTTGTTCGCGACACCGTGCGCCACAATCCGTATATCGGACCGTTTATCGATTGCGGCTGGCCCATGACATGGATCGCATCGCACCCCGAGGCGACGCTGTGCTCTTATACCCACGATGGTCGCACCGTATATTTCAACGGCGAGCCGCTGGCTGACCGTAACGGCAACCAGTTCGGAGTGGATGTTGCCAGCTTCAAGGCGGTCGGAGGGCGCTGGTTACACGACAAGGACCATGTGTATGGCCAAGGCAGGTATGGCGTATATCACAGGGCCTACTGGTTTGCGGTCGACGGGGCGGATGCCGCGACCTTCGAAGCGATGAACCTGCGTTATGCCCGCGATAAAAATCAGGCCTATTACATTACCGGCAAGATACTCCGAACCAAAAGTCCCGGGGCTTTCGAGATCATAGCCGATGTCAGGCTGAACTATCGTGACAACAGCTGCGACCTCCTTCACAATGACAGCCACACCGCACGGGACCGCGAGGCTGTCTATTTCTACGGTGCCCGCCTAAGGGGCGCAAAGCCCGAAGGGTTTCGACACCTGGGGCATGGCTACGCGAAGAACAATGAAAAGGTCTGGTATCTCGACGAAAAGAAACTCATCCAAGGCGCAGACGCGGCGACCTTCACAGTGCCCGGCCCTGGAGAACCTGATGTGAAGGGCCTCACAAGCGGCCATGTCGTCTCCGACCGCCATCGTCCGTATGTTCGCGGTGAAGCGTGTGACCCGATCGAGTGGTTCGAGGCCTGGCGACCGTTCTTCGAGGAGAGACCGGATATCAGGGACTGGTGGTGGCACAAGATCGAGAAGGCCTTTGCAGCTTCAAGATGAGTTCGGCGGATCAGCAGGAACCTTCCGCAATGGGGGGACAATCAGCATCTCAGGGTGGCCCTCGGATTCGACCAGAAGAACGCAGGAGTGCATCAATGAAAATCAATATGACCAAGAGGGAAGCGATGTTCCTGTTTTTGCCCTTGTCAGCGCTGGCGACCACGGCCGTTTCCTGGCTGGCTGGCGTCTACAGCTTCTCCTGGTTTGTAGGTATTTTCGCTATTTTCGTTGGTGGGAGAGTGTTCATACGCAACCATGTAACCATTACCGACAGAGACGAAAAATAAGGCAAGATAGACAGGCGGACAGGCTGGGAACCACGGCCGGCATTGACAGCGTAGATCGGAGCGGACTTGAGCGGAATGAAGCTGACTGAACTTTTTCCCCTGCCCTATGCCCATTGGTATGCGGCCACTCTTTTTGCCGAAGCTGGATATGCTGCGTCGCAGATATTCGATCGTCTCAGCATCGACCCCGCGCGCTGGCGACAGTCCAGGGAGCGCTATGGCCAGCTCCATTACGCCAATACAAGTTGGGTCGCGGCTGCGTTCGGGCGGCACGGGCTTCCCGAGCCCGAACAGGATCGGGCGCTTTTCCAGCATCTGACAGCGAATGACGGTGTCGGCCAGCCCGTAACAGAACCGTTCAGCATGCGCAGTGAGCTTGCGGTTTTGCGGCGCGCAGTCGAAGCCAATCCCCGTATCGGTCCCTTCGCAAATGTCGACTGGATCGCGCATTATATCGGAGAAAGACGCTTCCCGACCATCCGCTATGTCCACAATGGCCATCAGGTCCATGTCGACGGCGCACCGATCCGCAACCGCAAGGGCGTCCCGCTGGCCGGGATCGACCCCTTCACCTTTCGACAGCTCGGTGACCGCTGGTTTTGCGACGACGGACATGTCTACGGCCAGGGGGAGACGCCAACGAAGCTTTTCTGGTTCATAGCCCGTGGCGCCGATCCGGACAGCTTCACCGTACTGAACCAACGTTATGGCGCCGACAGGGCCGCCGGTTATTACATTACCAACCTGCGCCTTCCCACCGAGGAGCCGGGTACATTCGGGATCGTCGGTTATTATTACGGCAGGGGCCAGAAACCGGGTATCCATATCGAAGAGAGCCACTACGCAAAAGACAGCCGCAAGGTCTATGCCTACGGCGTCGCGATAGAAGGCGCGGATGCAGCCAGTTTCCATTCCATCGGCGACGAAGGCAGATATTTCGCCGACAGCAAGCATATCTATTGGCAGAAGAGCCCCGTTCCCAATGCGGACCGCGAGAGCTTTGTCTGCGCGTCGGAAGCGGGCCAATATCGCGCTTACGACAAAGAGAGACCCTATTATGCCGGGCAACCTCAATCCGTTTCGGCTGAATTCGAGCCCTGGAGCGACTATTTCGACGCGCATCCGGAGATCACCGACAGCTGGTGGCATCGGGAAAAGGCGCGGAGGGCAGCAAGCCCGGCCATCGTGGATGAGCCGGTTCCGGTCGGCGGCCCCTATTATAGCGACGGAAGCAGGGTACTGGTGAGGCCACAACGCCCGCGGGACAGCGAATGGGTATCGCTCGATCATTTCGACCACGACAGTTTTCGACACATTATCGATGTATTTGGACGGGATCGACATGGTCTTCGCTATTTCTCACCCGGCCTTGAGCGCTATGGGCATGAGCCTGTGAAGGGAGCCGATGCGGCAAGCTTCGAAAAACTCGACGGCTCCTGGTTCAAGGACAAGCGGCAGGCCTATTACATTGATAGCGAGGCCCCGATGCCGGAGCTTGCCGTCGTAAAGGCCGATATGGCGAGCTTCGAAGTATTGGGCGGCGCCTATGCCCGCGATGCGAAAGGGTTGATCGTTGAAGGCGTGCGCAAGCGCGGCATCGACAATCCCGCAAAAGTGGAAGCGCTCGGCCGCTCATTCGCCCGAATGGGCGACGTTCTGCTTTATCGCGGCAAGCCCGTCACCAGACCCGGCAAGGTCGACCCTGCCACGGCGCGCGGTGTCCATGACCAGCTTCTGATCGATGCAAATGGCGAGATGCTGTTCGGCGGGAGCTATCGCAAAAAGATTCCGGGAATTGATCCCATCACCCTGCACTTCCTCAACCGCGTATTCGCAGTGGACGCCCGGCATGTTTACGCAATGACCGATACCGGACTGCTGCTGATGCCGGATATCAATCCTAGCGAAGTCCAGGCTGCCGGCCTTTACGCTATCCGGGTCGGCAACACGAAGTTCCATATTTCCGGCGGCACCATGCGGCAGTCCTCATTTGAGGAAATGAGCGGATAAATGGTCGCCACCCTGTCGACCGATATTCAACGGCAGCCCCATCAATAATGGAGGGCAGCGCGTGTAGGAGCTATAGCTGTAAAGCGTGCGGCGCTGAAATCATGAAGGCACCGGAGCGCGTCTTGCAACTTGTCGGCGCGAAGTCGAAAATCGCTCTTTGCAAGCCGGTAGAGACATCCACCTCGCGCAAATACCAGATCACCACCGTCCCACTCGGCCCAATCCGTTTCCGGCAGGTCAAGGAGCAGCATTCCGTCCCGATCAAGCACACGGTAATCCAGCCCGTACCACGCCTTCTGGCTGCGACCGATCGAGTGGAGAATCATCTGAAGCCGCCGGCCATTCGCGCCCAGCTTTTCGAGAACACGTGATTTGCTGAAGCTGTAAAGGGCCGAGGCATTCAAACCATTGGTCTGACCCTCGCCATGTTCAGCCACCCGCCAGCCCTCGCGCTCACGCATATAGCTATTGACGGGCTCGTCCTCTCCCCGGCCCGACCATTCTCCGCACGGTTTGACGTGCATCCCCCGCTTCAGCCTGAATCCTTTGGCCAGCTGGAAGCTGACATCATCGCCGATTGAATGATTGAGAAGCAGCGTTTTCTCGCTTTCGAAAATACCGCCGCCGCCCCAGGCGTCCCCCTTCGGCCACAGCGCCAGGGCCGTAAAGAATGGAGGCTTCGATATGGCCGTCCAGCTTCCGTATGGCGCGCGGTTGGTGGCAGCGAAATAGACCAGCAGCTCACCGGATGGAGAAAGATCGCAACGTCTTTCGTAAATCCGCCCTTTCAACCATTGCCCATGTTCAAACGTATCGTTGCGCAGGTCCCAACGAATGAGCTGCACCTGACGGCTTGGCCCACGGCGAAATATGACACCTGTTCTCGCCGACCGCGCCAGGATCGCATATAGTCTCGGCGCAGCGGGCACGCCGGCTTTCTCCGGAGCGGGATTACCTGTCTCGACGGTCAATGGAGCTACACCCTTCCGACAAAATTTCCGCCATTATAACTGCCTCGACACCGCCGTCGACCACGGATGCCTCGACTGAACCCGCAACTCATAAGGCAACAACCGTGGTAACGAAGAGGAATAATGTCACCGACCTCATTTGCTGTCCTGAATAAAGGCTTCAATTGCAGCTTCCGACAACCCGATAATGCGGCCGGCAGCAAATCGCCGCACGGAAACGGCGCTTTTGTCACGGTTTTCGAAAGCCAGATCAAAAGTAGAAGAAAATATCCGTGCCCATCCCTCATCATACAGGGCACCACCGACGTGGATTATGCTCATCGATGGCCAGTCGACCTGTTGTCGGGTCTCCGGGTCAATGACCATGGCACTGCCGACACGAATCTCCCGTGTGACAAACATCCCAGACGCATGGCCTGAAACGGGTTCCAGCCGGAAACTATAGGCGCCGCCCTCGGGATAGACGAGTTCTACGATCGACGCCGGTGAAGAAACTTTAACCCGGAATTCTTTTTCGTAAGCATTCGCTCTGCCTTCGGTCTCCAGCAAGCGCCAGTCGCGGCTGGAAATCGGCCGGGCGGCAACGATAACTGCACCACCCTTTGTAAGCATCGGCTCGTCGACAGCGATACGCAAACGGGTCGATAGCTGCTGTTCGCCCGCATGGCCGATTGGGCTCAAGGCCGCAATTCCAGCAACCAAAGTAGCTAGACCGATAAATACCTTAGTCAATAAGCCTCACGGTCCCGTCAAAAGCGATCTAAGTCCGCAGCCATATCATCGTCGATCACTAACACCGCAGCAAGCCTGAAGAATTTCCCGGTTCTTGCTGTGATCACCATGACAGGTTGGCTGCGGCCACGGGATCCGGCATGGCAAGCGGGCTGTTCTCGATCGCCGATCGAGCGCGGCCGAAAACAATCGGCAGAGCGTCACCCTCAAACTGGCTCCTTGAAAACCACGACGCGGGCACGCTCCCCGCCAATGAACCCCGACTGAATAATCTCTTCAGCTTCCGTTCCAGCGGGACCGTCTAGAACAAAGACGTTCAACCGCGGTCTTATCCGCCTGAGGAGACACAGTCATGATCCGGAAGTCTTTCATTGCAAGTGCACTCGTCGCTCTCGTTGGCATCGCCGCCACGGCACCCGCCATGGCCAATGATGTGCGCATCGAACAATATGGCTGGTCCAACTCTGCCGGTGGCGCGCAGGAAGGATATGGCAACCGCATCCGCACCTATCAGAACGGCGGTTACAACCGGATTGTCGGCCACCAATATGGTCGCCACAACCTTTCGGCAGTCGGTCAGGAGGGGCATGACAATTACGGATCCTCCTATCAGAACGGCAGCCGCAACGTGGCGGGTATCGGGCAGTTCGGTTCCAACCACACCACAATCCTTACCCAGGACGGCAATGGCAACATCGCCGCCGGTGTTCAGGTGGGCCGGGGCTGCAGCGCCAATGTCAGCCAGGGCGGCAACGACAATGTTGCAGCCTTCGTGCAGGCCTGCCCTTAATTAAGCAGCCACGCGCGATGATGTGAAACGGTGTTGAGATCAGATCATCAGGGAGACTTGCCATGCCCGATAACATCAGACATCCGCGCCGCCTGGCGGCGACCCTTGCCCTGGCGCTGCTTCCCTTCGGCGCCGTTGCGGCCATGTCGACCGTAAAAGATACGACCGATGCAAAGCTTTGCGAGATCAGGGCAACACCGCAGGCCGGCATGGTGAGGCTGGAGGCCATTGCGAAGGGTGAAGCCGAAGGCGGCGGCACCTACACCTTTCACGTCGAAAAATCAGGAAACGGCGGCCGCTCCGCCATCAATCAGGGTGGCGACTTCGAGGTCGCTGCCGGACGATCGCAACTGCTAAGCTCGGTGACGCTGGATGCAAATGGAGCCCGCTACAGGGCGGTGCTGGATCTGGTGATCGATGGCAGGACTTTCAGTTGCACCAAGCAGGTCGGCGGCGATTAAACTCCCGGCATGTCGTGGTTTTTCCATCAGAAAGGGCGCCGGTTCGGGCGCCCTTTTCTTGATCGTGCCGGAACGACTGAACGACATGTGAATGGGCAATTCCGGTCGGGTTCAGTTGCGGAATGCGACAGTGGATCATCGGCAAGGCGCTGACAGATGGAGATCAGGATGACCCGCAACGTATTGAAACTTCTCACCGTCACTCTGCTTGTCGGCGCCCTTGCGCCCGTTGGATTTGCAGCGCCCGCGAATGCCGGGGGACGGATCTCCTTCAGCCTTGCGCCCGGCAACGCGGGAGACGGGGACCTTCTTTCAACCGGGCTGCGCGCCTATTCGCTCTACCGCGGCCTGAAGGATGCCGACATCCGGCAGCTCGGCCGAGGCAATGCGGCGGGCATTGCCCAGAATGGCGGCGGCAATCTCGGCTTCATCCGGCAGCGGGGCGACGGTCACGCCGCAACCTTGCAGCAGAATGGCAGCAACAATGCCTATGGTATTTTCCAGTATGGGCGCAACACGCAGACCAATGTGATTCAGGATGGCGATAACGGCAGCGGCGTGACCTTCAGTTACGGTTGGTGAGGCCGTCCCGGCGCGGATTATCTCACGGTGTTTCGGCTGGAGCGGGCTCAATCCGCCAAAGTGGCGAGAACCTTTCCCTCTCTGCTCTGCACGAGGCTGCCGGACGATACCGGCCGGGGATCAGCGTCGGGCTGAGGCGGGGTAAGCAGCCATGCGGCCGGATAGTCTTTCCGAAGGTGCCGCGGATTATAACGGACATGGGTTCCAGCCGCGTGGCGGCGGGTTCCGAGCGTTGCCTCCCTTGACAGGACTGCGCCCTTGATCTCGTGGAGTTTCCGTTCGCCATCAAGGGCAAGCGTCGCATCGGAGAGATCAAAACTGTCGATGTGAACGGTCCGCCCTTCCGGCGTGTCGAGAACCCATCTGTCTATATCGACGAAGCCGTCGATAGAGACATTGCCGGTGGAGGCGCGCAGCGCCGTTCCTTCTGGCAAGGCGATGCCATCGACGGCATTGCCATCGGCAAGAACACATCTGCTGAAGGCGGATATGCCGCCATCGGCTTGCAGATCGAACTCCACCGGCCGGGTCGCGTCGCAGCGCCAGCCGCTCTGCATGGTTACGCCATTGCCGGTTATCCGCATGTTTTCCGCAGTGAAGCCAACCGTCTCGTAGTTATCGTTGGTTTTTATCGCGATATAGCGGGCGATCTCGACGGCATCGATATCTGCAACGCGCACGGGATGCGGAAACACCGCTCGGCTGAAGGCATCCCTGGTATCGGCAACGGCCAGCTCGAGTTTCGTGCCCTTGGGCATATCGATCTGTCCAAGCCGCGTCGGCTCCAGCAATTCGGGCCGGTAGCTCGCCGCCCTCTCCCTGTCATAGGCCCGCATCTCAAGACAAAAATCAGCGATCTGCCACAGGGTGAAAACGGCGATGGCGGTCACCAGCCCAAAGGGCAGGATCGCCGGGCGCTGCCAGCGGCCGCGCGCATATCGAAACAACAGTCCCAGGGTCCAGATGGACCAGACCAGGGTCGTGCCAAGAAGGAGGGCGACGAGAAGCAGCGCTTCGACGGACGGGAGTGCGACAGGGATCATGCGAACCAATGGCCTTGGGCGGATCGTTTCCGATCCCGGAATATCCCGGAGCTTTAGCGCAGAAGAGGTGTTTTCTTCAACTCGCGAATTGCGATCCATGCCGCCCGAAAGCGCAAGGCGCCGCTTGACGACATATGGAAGCCGGTTGCGTCGAACCGCCTATCGAGATGAAGCGCCTTCTCGCGGTAGCCCGTATATTCCCCGTGAGCAGCCCGGGATTTATCCGGCAATCTGCCAATCCTCGCTTGACCTCAACCGCGCTTGATACCGTAGCGATTTGCAGGCTGCCTCACCATTGCAACGGAAAGACGATGATTCAAAAGCTCCTTAAAATGCTGGAAGACGGCAGGGACAGTCCGCTCCTGCGCTTTTCGCTCGCCAAGGCCCTGATCGCCGCGCGGCGATTCGACGAAGCCGCGCAGCACCTGCGCGACGCCATTCGCCAGGACCCGGATTATTCGGCGGCATGGGCGGCACTGGGTGAATGCCGGAAACGTCTGGGAGACGACGAAGGCGCCGTCGCCGCGTGGACCGAAGGCAGCGCCGTCGCCCTGAAACGCGGCGACATCCAGGCGAAACGGCAGATGGACGTCCAGCTTCGACGCGCAGGATCGCGCGGCCACAAAGGCGTCAGCTAGAACATTTTCCGGCAAACCGAAGCCCGGTTCTCCGGCCGGCAAGGCATGGACGATGCCGGAGCACAGCTCCGGCATCGTCTTTTCAGGCCACCAGCCCCTTGGTCAGTTCCAGCGCCTGCCGTTCGAACAGCCGGCGATAGATGCCGTCGTTGAGGCGGATGAGCGCCTGATGGTCTCCCTCTTCGACGATCTTGCCCCTGTCGAACACCAGCAGCCGGTCCAGCGCCCTGACGGTGGAGAGCCGGTGCGCGATGACGAGCGTGGTGCGGCCCTCCATCAGCCGTTCCATGGCCTGCTGGATCTGCACTTCGCTTTCGCTGTCGAGGCTCGATGTGGCCTCATCCAGGATCAGCACCGGCGCATCCGCCAGGAAGGCGCGGGCGATGGCGACGCGCTGGCGCTCCCCGCCCGAGAGCTTGACGCCGCGTTCGCCCACCATGGTCTCATACCCCTTGGGCAGGGACATGATGAACTCATGGGCGCTGGCCTGTTTCGCCGCCCGCTCGATTTCCCGTCTCGAGGCGTCCGGCCGGCCATAGGCGATGTTTTCCGCCAGCGTGCGGTGGAACAGGATGGGTTCCTGCTGCACGATGGCGATCTGGCCGCGCAGGCTCGATTGCGTGACATCGGCGATATTCTGCCCGTCGATGCGGATTGCCCCGGACCTGATGTCGTAGAGGCGCTGGATGAGCTTGACGAAGGTCGTCTTGCCCGAGCCGGAATGGCCGACCAGCCCCACACGCTCACCCGGCCTGATGGTGACCGAGAAGTCGTCATAAAGCGGGGTGGGATGCGCGCCATATTGGAAAGTGACGTGATCGAAGACGATCTCGCCCTTGCCGATATCGATCCGCCCGGCATCCGGCCTGTCCTCGACGCCAAGCGGCATCTTGTCCAGCAGCACCAGCTCTTCCATGTCGTTGACGGCGCGTTGCAGGTTGCGGATATGCTGCCCGACGTCGCGCAGGTAACCCTGCAGCACGAAGAACATGGCGAGCACGAAGGTGATATCGCCCGGCGTCGCCAGCCCCTGCCGCCACATGATGAGGCCGGTGCCGAGAATGCCGGCCTGCATGGACACCATCATGAAGCTCTGAATGGTGCCGTTCAGCGTGCCGCGCCACCAGGTTCTGCGCGTGCGGTTGTCCCATTTCACCAGCACATGGCCCAGCCGCGTCTCTTCACGCGTCTCCGCCCCGAAGGCCTTGACGACCGCGTTGCAGCTGATGGCATCCGCCAGCGCGCCGCCAAGCCGGGTGTCCCAGGCATTGGCAAGCCGTGCCGCCGGCGACACGTAGCCCATGGAAAGACCGACGGTGACACCGACATAGATCAGCGAACCCAGGCCGACGATCAGGCCCATGACCGGCCAGTAGCTGCCGAGCACGATGGTGGCGCCGACCAGCATTACCAGCGACGGCAAAAGGGCGACAAGCAGCAGGTCGTTCAGCGAATCCAGCGCCCACATGCCGCGCGTGATCTTGCGCACCGTCGAGCCGGCAAAGCTGTTGGCATGCCAGTCCGTGGAGAAACGCTGCACCTTGCGGAAACCGTTATTGGTGACATCCGCCATGGTTTTCAGGGTCAGCCTGATGATGCCGTTGAAGATGAACCAGCGCAGCACGACGCTGGCAAGACCCAGCGCCACCACGATGACGAAGGCGCGCAGCGCCTGATCCGCCCCGTTGCCGCCGGCAATGGCATCAACGATCTGGCCGGAGAAAACCGGCACCATGACTTCGGCCAGCGTGCTGGCAATGACCAGCACGATGATGAAACCCACCAGCCGCGGCCGGTGGCGCCAGTGGTGAAAAACAAAGCCGAGCACATGACGATAGGCATCGGCGCGGAAATCGAGCTTCTTGCGAGTCATTTTAACCAGCACGGCGCCAAAAACGGCAACCGGTCCTCAAAAAACGAAGTTGGATGGCACAGCCCGGGCAGGAGACGAAATCATCCCGTCAGATCAATCGGGCTATGAGGGACAATAAAACCGCTTGTCGGGCGCGCGCAGGGCGGGCCGCGAATGGATATGACCTAGTGGCGGGTCATTCCCTGCGGGAGGATTTCGGTGGATGATGGTGTCATGCAACGCCTCCCTTTGTTCGATCTGATGCGGTGATGGTTTTTGTAGCTGAGCTATTCGAACTTGCCAAGCGGGTTTCTGCAACCTGATGGCAAGTGATGCGGAAACGACACATTGGCCCGTGCGGATACACGCAACCTTGGCCGAAACCCCGCTGGAGCTTCGGCCAGGTTTTGCAGTCAGCATATGCGCCGCCCCGAAGCGGGATATGCAGCGAGGTATCGAAAACCGGGCTATTTGCGCCGATCAGTCCATCTGCACATTCGCCGCCTTGACCACGGGTTCCCACTTGGCGATTTCGGCGGCGACATGGCTTTTCAGCTCCTCGGGTGACGAGGCGACGACCTTGGCGCTGAATTCCGCCATGCGCGCAGCAACAGCCGGATCGGCAAGCGCCTTCTTGGCGGCGGCATTCAGCCTGTCGATCGCTTCGTCCGGCGTGCCTGCCGGCGCAAAGAGCGCGTTCCACGTGTAGGTTTCATAACCCGGCACGGTCTCGGCAATGGTCGGCAGATCCGGGAAGGATGAAGCGCGCTCGGCGGTCGTAACGCCAAGCGCGCGCAACGTGCCCGACTTGATGTGGCCGGACGACGACGGCAGATTGTCGAACATGATCGAAATCTGGTTGCCGAGAAGATCGTTGAGCGCGGGACCTGCCCCCTTGTAGGGAACGTGCTGCATGCTGACGCCCGCCATGGTCTTGAACAGCTCTCCGGAAAGATGCAGCGGGGTGCCATTGCCGGAAGAGGCATAGGCATATTTGTCCGGCTCGGCTTTCAGAAGCGCAATCAGTTCCGCGACGCTGTTGACGTTCAGTTTCGGATTGACGACCAGCACATTCGGCACCACCACCAGCAGGGAAACCGGGGCGAAATCCTTTTCCGGATCATAGGGCTTTGTCTTGAGAATGAGCGGGTTGAGGGCATGGGTGGCGACCGTGCCCATCAGGATCGTGTAGCCATCGGGCTCGGCCCGGGCGACGCGGTCGGCACCGAGATTGCCGCCGGCGCCGGCGACATTTTCAACGACGATCTGATGGCCGAGCTCATCGCCCATCTTCTGCGCGATGACCCGCGCAACCACATCGGTGGAGCCGCCCGCCGCGAAGGGAACGACCAGAGTAATGGTGCGATCGGGAAAACCCTCGGCGCTCGCCGTCATTCCCAGCACGCAGACAGAAACCGCCGTGGCGGCAAGTTTCAACACCATGCGCCGTTTCGAAGACCGGTAATTCATGAACCCTCCTGTAACATGGCCTCCCCGCCATGCCGGCATAGTAGCTCAAATGCCCTTGAGAGCAAGCCGCGGACGACGCCGCCGGGAAACCGGCGCCGGGAGGGCACCGGGCGCAATGGTCAAAAGCCGTCGGCCCGACGGGACAGGCCCTCCCGATCAAGAGAGGGCCTTGCCTGATTACCAGCGATAATAATCGCGACGGTCGCGCCATTCACGATGTTCCCGCCAGTCGCGGCGTTCGCGCCACTCTCTGCGGGCCTGGCGTTCGCGCCATTCCCGGCGGGATTCCCAGCGGTCGCGCCTGTCCCAGCCACGCTCGTAACGCGGCGGTCCGTTCGGACGGCAATAGCCGCGCGGCGTCAGATGAAAGCCGCGTCCGCAGGCGTAGTCCACTTTCTGGATCTGCGATGCCGCAGGAGCGGACGGTTGACCAACAGGCATGGCGTTGGCGCCGGTGCCGAACAGAGCGCCGAAAATCAGTCCGGCGGTTAAAATCATCTTGCGCATCTTATCTCCCTCCTTGTGGGATGAAGCGATTTAGCGCCCTTGCCGGTGAACTGCGGCTGAATGAATCTGGGTGTTTTCGTGGCAAGCAGTGCCGGTGGCGGCGCTGCCGCGACCGGCCCGTATCCGTCAGGTGTCACGAAAGCGTTATATAAAGCCATTAGAAACGCCGCCGGCCGGTTCGAAAAATGCACGGCTGTGCAACGACCGGCCAGCGCCCGCCCGCCTCCCCCCAAGGGTCAGCGCTTGAACGTTCCATTCGCGCCGAAAACATCGGAGACATAGATGAAACGCCGCACCTTTATGATGTCCGCCGCAGGCGCCGCCGCCG
The DNA here is from genome assembly GCF_044900305.1 of Agrobacterium sp. NPDC089420. Classification (NCBI taxonomy): domain Bacteria; kingdom Pseudomonadati; phylum Pseudomonadota; class Alphaproteobacteria; order Hyphomicrobiales; family Rhizobiaceae; genus Agrobacterium; species Agrobacterium sp. NPDC089420. Next base: position 38,628 of record NZ_JBJDMY010000010.1, read on the forward strand.
GTCTCGCCCTTGCACCCCGCATGAGCTTCGCCGCGCCGGGCACGATCGACTGGTATACGAGTTCGGATACCAATATCCTCGATTTCTGGTCCAATACGATCAAGCCCGCTTTCGAAGCGGCCAATCCCGGCCTGAAGCTCAACCTCGTCGATGCCGGCGATGGTGCGGGCATCATCGCCATCGGCGAACGCGCCGTTGCCGCAAAGCGCACGGGCACCGATCCGCAGGCCGATTATTTCGAAACCGCCGATCCGCTGCTGCCGGCCGGCGCCATCGATGCCGGCATCTATGTCAACATGGCGAAGGCCGGCCTTTCGAATTATTCACGCGTCAATCCGCTTGCCCTCCAGGGGGAATACAGCCTGCCCTATCGCGGCAGCCAGGTTCTGCTCGCCTATGACAGCAGCAAGCTGAAGCCCGCGGATGCGCCGAAAACCTGGGATCAGCTGGTCAGCTGGATCAAGGCCAATCCCGGCCAGTTCGTCTATAACCGTCCCGACAAGGGCGGCTCCGGCGGCAATTTCGTCCGCCGCGCCATCCATCAGGCCAACGGTCTTGATCCCAAGGCCTTCACGGTCGACAACTATACCCAGGAAGCGGGCGACAAGGCTCTCGGCAAGGCGTGGGATCTGCTCAAGGACATCGCCCCGTCGCTCTATGACAAGGGCGCCTATTCCTCCGGCAACACGCAGTCGCTGCAGCTTCTCTCCCAGGGCGTCGTCACCATGACCCCGGTCTGGTCTGACCAGGTGCTTCAGGCCATCGACCAGGGTGTCCTGCCGAAGGAAACCGGCCTCGTCCAGCTTCAGGACCTGGCGCTGTGCGGCAATTTCTCGCGCGCTGTCGTGCTGGCCAACGGCGCCAATCGCGATGCCGCCCTGAAACTGGCCGATTTCGTGCTGTCCGAAGAAATCCAGGGCGCCATCCTCACCGAACTGGGCGGTTTCCCCGGCGTTTCCTGGGACTACGTGCCGGCCGAGCTGCGGGCACGCTTTGCCGACATCATCCCGCAGACCATTCCGACCTTCCCGGCCGGCAAATGGGAAACCGCCATCAATGATGGCTGGTATCGCAACGTCGCCCCGAACGTCGACCGCAAGTCGTGACCGAGGCCGCGCAGGGAGCGGTTCGCCCGCTCATCGACAATACGGCAGGCAGGAGGCCAGTGGGCCTCCTGCTCGTCGCCGTTCCCGTTTTCCTGATGATCTGGCTGGTGATCTGGCCCGCCATCAGCGCGATCGGCCGCACCGTCTGGCGCACCGGCGCGGATGGCGGAACGCGGTTCGATCTTTCGAGCTACGCCTTCTTCTTTTCGGATCGCTACAGCCTCGACAATCTCGCCGTGACATTGTGGACAACGCTGGTTTGCGCGGCGCTGCTGCTGGTGATCTGCCTGCCGATCGCCCTTTATCTTCGCTTCGCGCAGGGTCGCCTGCCGGCCTATGTGCAGGCGCTCGCCATCTTCCCGATGTTCGTGCCCTCCATCATCCTCGCCTTCGCCTTCATCCGCGTCCTGGGGCCTAACGGCATGGTGGACATATTGCTCAATGCGGTCGATCTGCCGAAGATGCGCACACCCTATCTCACACCCTGGGGACCGGTCATCGGCCTTGTCTGGGACAATATCCCGCTGACCGTCCTGATCCTGCTGGCGGGGCTCGGCAGCGTCGCCAACCAGTCCGTCGAGGCGGCGCGGGATGTGGGCGCCAATGCGCTTCAGCTCTTCTGGCACATCATCCTGCCGCGCATTTCCAATTCCATCCTCGTGGCGCTTTCCTTTTCGGTGCTTGGCATTTTTTCCTCCTTCACCCTGCCCTATCTGCTGGGGCCGGCCTCCCCGGAAATGCTCGGCCCCTTCATGCAGCGTACATTGCGCGAGGTACAGGACCCCATCGGCGCCATGACCCAGGCCGTCATCGCTTTCGGCTTCTGCATCGCCTTCGGCCTCTTTTACGTGCGCTCGGTCGCGCGCAACCAGGGCAAGTGACATGACCATCCTCGCACCGGCGCGATCGCGCATCGACTGGCCCGGCATCGCTTTCGCCAGCCTTCTCACCATCGTCATCGTCGGGCCGCTGCTTGTCGTCGGCACCTGGGCATTCACCGAGGTCTGGCGTTACCCCAACGTCATACCGCAGCAATTCGGCTTCCGCTTCTGGGGGCAGACGCTGGGGCGCGCCGATGTCTGGAATGCCCTGATGCTGAGCCTCCGGCTGACGACGGTGGTCACGCTGCTTTCGGCGCTGATCTGCCTTCCCGCCGCCTATGCCTTCGCGCGCATGCGCTTTCCCGGCCGTAACCTGCTGTTCTTTTCCTTCCTCGCCGGCCACGCCTTCCCGAAATTCGGGCTGCTGGTGGCGATTGCCGCCATTTTCCTGCAGCTCGACCTCATCGGCACCTTCTGGGGCGTCGTTCTCATCCAGCTCGTCGGCACGCTGATGTTCATGATCTGGATCCCCGTGGCGGCGTTTCAGGCCGTGGACCGGCGCATGGAAGAAGCGGCGCGAGATGTCGGCGCCAGTCCGCTGCGGGTGTTCTGGTCGGTGACATTGCCGCAGGCGGGGCCGACCATCGCCGCCGCCGTGCTTTTGAGCTTCGTCGGCACCTTTTATGAAACCGAAGGCGCCTGGCTCATCGGCGCGCCGGCCATCCGCACGATGCCCGTGTTGATGATCAGCTACATCAACAACCAGATGGTCATCCAGTATGGCGCGGTTCTGTCGGTCCTGCTCTGGGTGCCCTCCTTCATTGCCCTCATGTTCGCCCGCCGCGTCATCGGCGGCGGCGCATTCGCCCGCGGTTTCGGCGGTTAGGAAATCAGCATGTCCGTACTTCACATCCGCCAGGTCTCGAAAACCTTCTCCGGCGGCACCAAGGCAGTCGACAGCTTCTCGCTCGACGTTGCCGATGGCGAACTCGTCTGCCTTCTCGGACCTTCCGGTTCGGGCAAATCGACGCTGCTGCGCATGGTCGGCGGGTTTGAGCAGCCGACCGGCGGTCATATCACCATCGATGGGGAAGATGTCACCCATCTGCCGCCGGAGCGACGGCCGACCGGCATGGTGTTCCAGAGCCATGCGCTGTGGAGCCATATGAACGTCTTCAAGAACCTCGCCTTCGGCCTCAAGCTGCGCCGCATTCCCGCTCCATTGATCAAGGAGAAAGTGGAGGCCGTGCTCGAACTGGTCGGGCTTTCCGGTTATGGCGAGCGCGCCACCAGCCAGCTTTCCGGCGGCCAGCAGCAACGTGTGGCGCTGGCCCGCTCGCTGGTACTGGAACCGAAAATCCTCCTGCTCGACGAGCCCTTCGCCAGCCTCGACCAGCATCTGCGCGAGCGTCTGCGGGAAGAGGTGCGCGATATCCAGCAACGTCTCGGCATCACCACGCTGTTCGTCACCCACGGTCAGGACGAGGCGCTTTCCATGGCCGACCGCATCGTGGTGATGGCCAATGGCAAGACCGAACAGATCGACCGGCCGAATGTCATCTATCGCGAACCGCAAACGCCCTTCGTCGCCGGTTTCATCGGCACCATGAACCTGATAGAGGGCACGGTGTCGGAGGGGAACTTCATGCGCGCCGATTTCAACCTGCCGCTTCCCGTTGCCGACGGGCCGGCCATCCTTGCGGTTCGCCCGGAGGCCATCGATCTGGCGATATCCGCAACCCCGCAAGCGCATGTGCATCGGGTGACGGATTATGGCACCCACGGCCTTGTCGACCTCGACCTTGCCGACGGCATGCGGATCAAAGCCATGGTCGCCCATCCCGACCTGTTCCAGACCGGACAGGGGGTTGGAGTAACGCCCCGCGCCGTCACGGCCTATCGCGACAACCGTCCAATCCACCGGAGCTGACATGACCCTGCCGATCCTCATCGAACGCGATGGCCACAGGACGTGGCTCAAATGGCATCGCGGCCGCCGCCGCGCCGCCGATCCCGTGTTCACCGGAGAACGCATCATCGAGGCGATGCGGCTTGGCGCGAGCGTCGAGGTCGATCTCGTCATTCACGCCGATCAAGGCTGCGCCGTGCTGCACGACCTGACGCTGGAACGGGAAACCACCGGCACAGCCCGGGTGCGCGACACATCCGCCGCCGCGCTGCGCCAGCTTCACCTGCGCGACAATCAGGGCAAGCCCATCGAGGCGACGGTCATGCTGCTCGAAGACCTCTGCGCCCTTCTCGCCAGCCAGACCGTGCATCCCGACGCCTTGCTGCAGCTCGATTTCAAGGAAGACCGGCAGGCGCTTACGCCGCAGATCGTCAGCGGTTTCGGAACAAGCGTTTTGCCGATCGCAGGTTCGGTCATCCTGTCCGGCGGCGACTTCGACGCCATCGCCACGCTGGCCGCCTCGGCCCCCGGCCTTCGCACCGGATATGATCCCTGCCATCGCGGCGCGCTCGCCGAGTTGCAGGCAAGCTTGAACTATCTGGGCTTCATCGAAGACGCTCTCGCCACCGCGCCCGATGCGGGCATGATCTATCTCGCTTACGAGATCGTGCTTGCCGCCGCGGATGCCGGCGTCGACATCATCGCCCCCATCCATGCCGCCGGCCGCCGTGTCGACGCCTGGACGATCAACAGCGTCACGCCGCACTCCATCGAACAGGTGGCGCGCCTTTTGCAGCTGAAGGTCGACCAGATCACCACCGATGACCCGGAAGGGCTCGCAGAGGTTTTCAGCCAATGACCGCAAATTACACCGCCATCCTCGACCATATGATCACCACCGCCCGCGAGGCCGGCGCATTGACGCTCGACCATTTCAGGCGCTTCCGCGACATCGAGATCGGCATCAAGGGACCGGGGGATTTCGTTTCCGATGCGGACAGGCAATCCGAAACGCTGATCCGCGACCGCCTGCTCGGACAATATCCCTGGGGGCTGACCGGCGAGGAATTCGCACCTGTCGAAGGGGCGGACCAGGATCATCGCTGGCTGGTCGATCCCATCGACGGCACCACCAATTTCCTCTTCGGCCAGCATTACACCATCACCATCGCGCTGCGGCGCGGCAACGAAACCATCTGCGGGCTGGTCTATAATCCCGTTTCCGACGAGATGTTTACCGCGATCAGGGGAGACGGCGCCTATCTCAACGGCGAGCGCCTGCGGGTCAATGCCGGCACCGATATCGCCCTGATGTGCGTCGGCACCGGCCTGCCGACGCCCAACCTTCAGCTTCATCCCGGCGCCTATCAGCGCCTCGATGCCATCCGCGCGCCCATCGGTGCGGTCCGTGTCGTCGGCAGCGCCGCCAATTCCTGTGCTTATGTCGCCTGCGGTCGTCTCACTGGTTATTACGAGGAGACCGGCTTTGTCGACACGGCAGCCGGCATTCTCCTTGTTCAGGAGGCCGGCGGCATGGTGACCGACTGGTGGGGCCGCGGTCCGGAATTTTATGAAAAAACCGGTACGCTGATCGTCGCCAATGCCGCGACCCATGCCTATCTCATGGAGCACCTGCGCGACGTTCCGCCGAAAAACCCGACGTAACGAGGCTTCCTCGGCACATCCATACGACAGCCGTCGCTTCAGGCCACCTGCACGAGGTGGCCGGGCGACACCGTCCTGTAGTTTCGTTTCGGCGTTTCATAGCCCATTGCGCGTATCGGGCTTTTCAGCTCGTCATTGGAGATGCCGCGCCTTATCCCGCGCCTTGACGGATCCGGCACCGGCACGGCGGCCATCAGCTTTTTGGTATAGGGATGCTGCGGATTGTCGAAAACCGCCGCACGCGGGCCGATCTCGACGATCTCGCCGAGATACATCACCGCCACACGATGGCTGACGCGCTCCACCACCGCCATGTCATGGCTGATGAACAGGAAGGCCAGATTGAGGCTCTGCTGCAGGTCGAGCAGCAGGTTGCAGACCTGCGCCTTGATCGACACATCGAGCGCCGAAACGCTCTCGTCGGCAACGATGACCTTGGGATCGAGCGCAAGCGCGCGGGCAATCGCAATACGCTGGCGCTGGCCGCCGGAAAATTCATGCGGATAACGGCCGGCCATATCGGCGGAAAGGCCGACCTTTTCGAGAAGATCGGCGGTCTTTTCCCTCGCCTGCCTGCTGCTGCCCAGCCTGTGCTTGATAAAGGGTTCGGCAATCGCCGTGCCCACCGTCATGCGCGGATTGAGCGAGGAGAACGGGTCCTGAAAGATCATCTGCACGGATTTGCGCATGGTGCGCAGACCGACCGTATCGAGCCGCATCACGTCGTAACCGTCGAGCGACACATCGCCGGACGACGGTTCCACGAGGCGCATGATGGAGCGGCCGGTGGTGGATTTTCCGCAGCCGGATTCGCCCACGAGCGACAGCGTTTCGCCCTGGAAGAGATCGAAGGAGACGTTTTCCACGGCGTGAACCGCACCCGTCTGCCGCGCCAGCAGGCCGGAGCGGATGGGGAAGCGCGTGACGAGATTCCTGACCGACAGAACCGGCGTCTGACCGCTCGCCACGGTCTCGGCCACCTCCTGGGGCTCGGTTGAAAGGCCGGTTTTCATGTCGAGCACCGGAAACCGCGTCGGCCATTGCCGGTCGCGCATCGAACCGAGCCTCGGCACCGCCGAAAGCAGCGCCCGCGTATAGGGATGATTGCCGCGTCTGAATATCTCGTCGGTCGGCCCTGTCTCGACCTCGTCACCGCGATACATCACGATTGTCCGGTCGGCGATTTCGGCCACCACACCCATGTCGTGGGTGATGAAAAGCACCGACATGCCCTCTTCTTCCTGCAGCAGCTTGATCAGGTCGAGGATCTGGCCCTGAATGGTGACGTCAAGCGCCGTCGTCGGCTCATCGGCGATCAGCAACTTCGGTTTGGAGGCGAGCGCCATGGCGATCATCACCCGCTGGCGCATGCCGCCGGAAAACTGGTGCGGATATTCGTCGAAACGACCGGCCGCATTGGGAATACGGACCTTTTCCAGAAGCCGCACCGTCTCTTCCCGCGCCTCCTGCTTCGAAAGCCCCTTGTGGCGAATGAGAACTTCGGAAATCTGGCGGCCGATGGTGAAGATCGGATTGAGCGAGGTCATCGGCTCCTGAAAGATCATCGAGACATCGTTACCGCGCACACCGCGCATCTCCTTTTCGGAAAGCTGGAGCAGATTGCGCCCGTTGAGCAGGACTTCGCCTTCTATCCGGCTGGAGGCCGGGGCAAGCAGGCGCATCAAAGACAGCGACGTCACCGACTTGCCGGAACCGGACTCACCGACGATGGCGACGGTTTCACCGGGCGCGACATCGAAGGAAACGTCGCGCACGACGCTTTTCCAGACACCATCGACAAGGAAGGAGGTGGTGAGGTTACGGACGGAAAGGACCGGTTTTGTCGCCATGGTCTCACCGCCCCACCGCATAGGCCTGCATCAGCCGCGGTGTCGCGGCGGCGCGCAGCAGGCCGTCCGCATCGCGGCGAGCGGCGGTGAGTCGCCCGACCGACCAGGCATCGGCAACCGTGACCCGGTGGCCGCGACGGCGAAGCTCATCGAGCGTCGCTTCACCCACCGCGCCCTCCACCATGATTTCGCCGGGCGAACTGGTGCGCGGATAAAACGAGCCCGGAAAATGCGAGGTATGGAACAAAGGCATGTCTATGGCCGCCTGCAGGTTCTTGCCATGGTGGGCATAACGCAGGAAGAAGGGCAGCTGCCACTGGTCCTGCTGGTCGCCGCCGGGCGTGCCGAAGACCATGGCGGGGCGGCCTCGGTGCAGGGCGAGCGACGGCGTCAGCGTGGTGCGCGGGCGTTTGCCCGGCGCAAGCGAGGTCGGCAGGCCTTCCTTCAGCCAGAACATCTGGGCGCGGGAATTGAGCGCGAAACCGAGGCCCGGCACGACCGGCGACGATTGCAGCCAGCCACCCGACGGTGTGGTGGAGACCATATTGCCAAAGCGGTCGATGACGTCGATATGCACCGTGTCACCGCGCTTTTCCGTCAGGTGCGACATGGTCGGCTCGTAGACGGTACCTTTGCCGCTCATCTCGGCCAGCATCGCCATGGTGGCGTCCACCTGCTTTTCGTAACCCGGCACGGTGCCGGGGCGCAGTTCCAGCGAGGCCTCGTTGCCGATCAGCGCCCGCCGTCCGGCATTATAGCCTTCGGAAAGCAGATATTCGGTCGGTATCTGACCAAATTCCGGGTCGCCGTAATAGACCTCACGGTCGGCAAAGGCGAGCTTCATGGCCTCAACGATGGTGTGGATGAAATCGGGGCCGGACGGGTCCATGGCCGCTATGTCGAAGCCCTTCAGAAGTGCGAGCGATTGCAGGAGAACCGGACCCTGTCCCCAGGCGGGCGTCTTGGCAATCGTCCAGTCGTGATAATCGAGCGTCTGCGGCGCTTCGACGGTTGCGCTCCATCCGGCCATGTCCTGCGCCGTCAGCACGCCCTTGTGCCGCGCGCCGCTGGCATCCATGACTTCCGTCGTCTTTACGTAACTGTCGATAGCTTCCGCAACGAAACCCCGGTAGAAGGCATCACGCGCCGCCTCGATCTGGTTTTCGCGGCCGGTACGCGCTTCGGCTTCGGCGACGATCCGCTGATAGGTTGCGGCGAGAACCGGGTTTCTGAAATTGGCGTGGGGCTCAGGAGCCGCGCCACCCGGCAACCATGTCTCATGGGATGTCGGCCATTCCTTCTCGAAGAAATCGGCCAGCCCCTTGATGGTGGCGGAGACGCGCGGCAGCGTTGGATGCCCATGCTCGGCATAATAGATGGCGGGTTCCAGCACCTCGCGCACGCTCATCGTGCCATAATCGCGCAGCATCAACATCCAGCCATCGAAGGCGCCGGGGATGACGGTGGCCAGCAGCCCGTCGCCGGGGATCAGCTTCAGCCCTTCGGATGTATAATGCTCGATCGTGGCGCCGCTCGGGGCCGGCCCCTGTGCGCAGATGACCTCCACCTTGTCCTTCTGCTTCGAATAAAACACGGCCGGCATATCCCCGCCGGGGCCACAGAGATGCGGCTCAACGATCTGGAGGACAAAACCGGTGGCGACGGCGGCGTCGAAAGCATTGCCGCCCTTTTCGAGAATGGCCATGCCGACGGCCGAGGCGATCCAGTGCGTTGAGGTGACGACGCCGAAGGTGCCAAGGATTTCAGGGCGTGTGGTGAATTCAGTCATTGCGATATTCCTTGTAAAAAATCATGCTTCGCGCGGATCGAGCGCGTCACGCAGGCCATCACCCAGAAGATTGAAACCGATGACGACGAGGAAGATGGCGATGCCGGGCCACATCGTCATCCACGGCGCCTGGCTGAGGAAATTCTTCGCGGTGTTCAGCATCGAACCCCAGGAGGGCGCCGGCGCCTGCTGGCCCAGCCCGAGGAAGGAAAGGCTCGCCTCCGCGATGATGGCGGTCGCCACCGTCAGCGTCGCCTGCACGATGATCGGGGCAAAGACATTCGGCAGGATGTAACGGGTCATGATATCGATATGGTTGAGGCCGATGGACCTCGCGCCTTCGACATAATCCTCCATCTTGACCGCCAGCACCTGCCCGCGCGTCAACCGCACGAAGATAGGCATGGCGGAAAGGCCGATGGCGATCATCGCATTGGTCAGGCTCGGGCCGAGGAAGGCGGCGAGCGCAATCGCCATGATCAGGAAGGGCATGGCCAGCAACGCTTCGGTGATACGCGAGATGACCATGTCCACCCAGCCGCCGAAATAACCGGCGATCAGGCCGAACGGCACGCCGATCACCACCGCGATCATCACGGAGACGACGCCTGCCATCAGCGAGGCGCGGGCGCCATAGATCATGCGCGAGAGAATATCGCGGCCGAGATCGTCCGTGCCGAGCCAGTGGGCCGCCGATGGCGCCTTGCGGATGGCCGACCAGCTGGTCGCAACCGGGTCGGCAATCGGCAGTATGGGCGCGGCGATGGCAAGCACGGCGAAGAACAGCACGATGACCATGCCGACAAGCGCAGACTTGTTGCGCTTCATTTTTTTCCAGGCGCGGCTTTGCTGCCGTGTCGCCGGTACGGATAGGTTTTGATCGAGAACGGTCATGATATCAGCCTCAGATCGTCGCCCTGAGGCGGGGGTTGAGCAGGACATAGGCAATGTCGGCCAGAAGGTTCATGAGGATGAAACCGACGGCGGTACAAAGCACGATGCCCTGCACGACGGCATAGTCACGCGTGAACACCGCATCCACCGTCATCTTGCCGAAGCCGGGAATGGTGAAGATCTGCTCCGTCAGGACCGCACCGGCCAGCAGCTCCCCGAACAGCAGCGCCAGCAGCGTGATGACCGGCAGCAGCGCGTTGCGGAAACTGTGCGACAGGATGATCTCACGCGGCGAAAGCCCCTTGGCGCGGGCGGTGCGGATATAGTCGGAGCTGAGCACCGCCACCATCGCCGAACGTGTATGCCGCATCAGCGTCGCCGCAAGCGCATTGCCGAGCACGAAGGCCGGCATGATCATGGTTTCGATGGAACGGACAGGATCGACGAAGATCGATTCATAACCGGATGCCGGTAGCCAGCCGAGCTTCACCGACACCAGCAGGATCAGCATGATGCCGAGCCAGAAATTCGGGATCGACAGGCCGGAAAGCGCAACGATATTGGCCGTATAATCAATCCACGTATTCTTCTTGACGGCGGCCAGAATGCCGATGGGAATGCCGATGACCATGGCAAAGAACATCGCCATGACAGCCAGCTGAATGGTGACCGGCAGCTTTTGGCCGATCAGTTCCAGCACCGGCTGGTTGGTGCGTAGCGAAATGCCGAAATCGCCCGTCACCACGCCGCCCAGCCAATTGAGATATTGCAGCGGCACGGGGTCGTTGAGGCGATATTTCTCGCGCAGGAATTCGATCGTCGCGGGATCGCGCTCCTCTCCCGCCATGGCAAGAACCGGATCGCCCGGCAGGAGTTTCTGCAGCGAGAAAACGAAGATGGAAATGATCAGAAGCGTCGGGATCGCGACCAGCAGTCGCTTGCCGATGTAAACAGGCATGGCATTGCCCCCGTTTGGGTCCGGTCTTGGCGGCCGCACGGCAAGCCGTGCGGCCTATATGAAGCGATCAGTCCTTGGAAACGCCGAGAAGGCGGATCATGCCATCGGGCGACGGCGCCCAGCCCTTGACCTTGTTGGAAATGGCATAGGCATAAGGCTGGTGGCCGAGATAGATGATCGGCATGTCGTCGTTGAGGATGACGCTTGCGGCATCGTATTTCTCCTTGCGGACGGTGTCGTCGGTCGAGGCGCGGGCCTCGTTCAGCAGCTTGTCGACTTCAGGATTGCAATATTTCACATCATTGATGCCGCCCTTGCAGGTGACGAACTGGTGCAGGTTGCCATCCGGATCGATGCGCCCCGACCAGTCGGAACGGCTGAGCTGGTAATTGCCGGCGGTCTGCTCGGACAGCAGCGTGGCAAATTCGGTTGCCTTCAGCGAAACGTTGAAGCCGGCCTCGGCCACCATGGACTGGATGACCTGCATCATCTGCGTCTGCGTGGTATTGTTGGCGTGCTGAAGCTCGATATCAAGCGTCTCGTAACCCGCTTCCTTCATCAGTTGCTTGGCCTTGTCGATATCGCGCGGCGGCACGGTCAAGTTCTGGTTGAACCATGGGCTCGTCGGCGGGAAAGCCTGATTGCCGGCCTTGGACGTGCCTTCGAAAACGATCTGGCCGATCGCCTCGCGGTCGATCGCATAGGAGAAAGCCTGCCGCAGGCGCTTGTCCTTGCCGAGCGGATTATCCGCACGCGCGCCGTTGTTGATGTTGACATACATCGCCATGTAACCCGGGCCGATGACATCGGCATAGGTCAGCTTGGGGTCGTTCTTGACCGATTCCGCATCCGACGCGGAAATGCGCTCGGCAATATCAAGGTCGCCGGCGCGAAGGTTCGCAAGCTTCACCGTGGTATCGGGGATCGGCAGATAGACGATCCTGTCGACGAGGATCTTGTCCTTGTCCCAATAGTCGGCGAATTTCTCAAGCACGATACGGTCCTGCTGGATGCGCTCGACGAACTTGAACGGGCCGGCGCAGACCGGCTTGGAGCCGAAATTGGCGCCGAGTTCCCTGGCCGCTTTCGGCGCGACGATCATGCCGGCGCGATCCGACAGCTGCGCCAACAGGGTGACATCAGGCGTCTTCAGCGTGAACTTGACCTCCAGCGGTCCCGTCGCCTCGACCTTCTCGACGGATGACAGCTCGCTCTTGCGGCGCGATTCCGGCAGCGTCATGTTGCGCTCGATGGTGGCGACGACAGCGGCCGCATCCAGCGGCTCGCCGTCATGGAACTTGACGCCATCGCGGATTTTCATGGTCAGCACCTTGCCGCCTTCGGACCACGCCCATTCGGTGGCAAGCTGGGGCACGATCTTCATGTCCTGCGAGATGTCCACCAGCTTGTCGCACATGGCGGTGTAGACGATGCGGCCGACAAAGGTGCGCGATTGCGCCGGGTCGAGCACATCGGCATCGTCGTTAAGGCCGATGCGCAATTCCGACGATAGCGCCGGCGCAGCGAGTAATGCGCTGGCGAAGAGCGCCGCAGTCAGTGTCTGGATTTTCTTCATGTTCGTTCCTCTGGTCTGGTTATTTTGACTTTTTGTCATTGGCCGCCCCTTCAGGGACGGCAGTTTTCGTCCGTGGCCTCAAGAGGCCGCGGTCAGCGAATGATCAGCCTCTGCCGCATTGCCCTCCCCGGCTTCTTCTTCCAGAAAGCCGAGCGAGGTAGCGCGGATCAGCCTTTCCTGATGCATGAGAAGATGCTGGCGCATGGCCTCGCCGGCGCGCGCCGGATCGCGGTCGGCAATGGCTTCGACAATGGCCATATGCTGCTCGAACGACGCCCTGCCATTCGTGCCGCTGCGCCGGGCCAGCTCGCGGATCGATTGCCAGGCGTCGTCCTGGCGGACACGGTTGACGACATCGAAGATCGACAGGAACAGCTTGTTGCCGGCGCTCTGGGCGATCTGGCGATGGAGAGACCCGTCCCACAATTCCTTGGCGTCGGCATCCGTGCTCTGGCCGGTCTTTTCGACAAGGGCACGCATGCGCTCCACCTCTGACGGCTTCGCCCGCATGGCCGCAAGCTGCGCCAGCTGCGGTTCGATGCGCAGGCGCACCTCCATGATTTCCATGAAATCCGTACCGGCGACCAGTTCCGTGACCTGGGCGGACCAATCGTCCGGTTTTTCACCCACAAAGGTTCCGGCCCCCTGCCGCCGCCAGATCAGGCCTTCGGCCTCCAGAACCTCCAGCGCACGGCGGATCGACCGGCGGCCGACGTTAAAACTTTCCGCAAAGGCCCGTTCCGTCGGCAGGCGCCCATCCCTGGTGAGATGACTCGTCTGAATATACTCACGCAACCGCGCCAAGGCGTAGTTGGAATTGTCGTTAGGGCCTGCTGCCACGCCGCACCATTTGTTTGAACCAATCTTATATTGGTTCATTTGGTGAGAAATTTTCCCCGACGTCAAGCGCATTTTTGAGCGATAATTCCTGACGCTCAAAATATGGGCATATGGCAGTTTCTTGACTGTGACGATTGGCGCTGGAGGATGGCGTTACTGCTGGCTCTCTCCTCAAGCGTCGATGGAGAGCCCGATACGTCCTGACAGATGCCCGCCGGGGGCGACGATCCTGACGCCCAGCGCTTCCCGCCGCCTCTCCGGCAAGCCGAGCGCTCCGGCGGCCATGGAAACGGGTTCGAGGCAGATATAGCGTTCCATGCGATGCACAGCCAGATGGCCGAAAACGGGATCGGCCTCGATCAGCAGTGAAAACCTGTCACATTGGACATGCGCATTTGACCAGGCAGTGAAATGCAATGTGTAACCCGTCGCTGCGGGAACGGCGGCGTTGTGGCGAGGGACTGCCGGCTGGCCGGTCGGCACGTTCTGCGGGTCGAGCGGATATTGCAGGCTTGCATCCGTCCGCGCGTCGCAGCCAAGTCCGGCAGCCAGATAGGGGTGCCAGCCAAGCGCCATCGGCGCAGGCGCATCCGCCAGATTGGTGATCGACAGGTCGACGGTAAGGCCAGCGTTGTGAAGTAGGAAAAACTGTTCCGCGCGGAAGGAAAAGGGCCATTCGCCATCAGCCTCATAGTCGAGTACCAGCCCAACCCGATCGGAAGCCAGATCCGAAATCTCCCATGCGCGCCGGTGAGCAGGCCCATGCATGGCATCAGGGGCACGAGCTGGATGTGGCAGGAGGTCATGGCGGATGCCGGTATGAACGAAGGAGCCGCCATAAAGCCGGTTGTGGTAAGGAAACAGCGGGTATGCGCCTGCTCTTGGCCAGTTGAACGGTTCGAAATCATCCCCGTTTGCCGGCACCAGAATATCGCCGTGGTCCGCATGGTGCAGATGGGTCATCCTGCCGCCCCATGCGGGGCGCAGGCGGGCAGAAAGCGGCCCGCAGCTTATCGCAACCGTTTCAGGCAAAGGCATAGGAGCCGTCAGGCCGTTTCGGCACCCGCCTCTGCCAATGAACGTAGCCGTCTTCCTGCATGGCTTTTTCATCCATCTCCACACCCCAGCCGGGGCGGTCCGGCCTCAGTTCCAGATAGCCGTCCTTCGGCAGATAGGGATCGACGACATAACGGGTTTCATCCTCGCGTTTTTCGAGATCGGTGCCGCCATAGACGTAGCATTGCCCTTTCGGCAGCCGGTATTCGAGAATGCGGAAATTCTGCTGGGCGGCGGAAAAATGCACATTGACGGCCGTGGCGAGCGGCCCCATCGGATTATGCGGCGCGACGCTGACGAAGTGGGCTTCCGCAAGCGTGGCGATGCGGCGCATCTCAGAAATGCCGCCGACGACGCAGATGTCGGGCTGGATGATATCCGCACCCTTTACTTGAAGAAGGCGCAGGAACTCGTTGCGATTATAGAGGCTTTCACCCGTTGCCAGCGTGCAGTTCAGCCCCTGTTTCAGGTCTCCCCACATCTCGATGTTTTCGGGACGCAAAGGCTCTTCGAAGAACAGCGGATCGTAAGGGGCAAGCGCGTTGCCAAGCTGGCGGGCGGCGGCCGGCTCGAAAATCTTGGCATGGGCGTCGAAGGCGATATCGTAGTCGGGCCGCACGGTCTCGCGCAGCGAACGGAAATATTCGGCCGAACTGCGGACCACCTCACCCCAGCGATGCGCGTGGATATCGAGGCGCCACGGGCTGAGCTTGAAGGCCGTGAAGCCCCAGTCCTCATTCAGACGGTCGAATTCTTCCTTTGCCGCCGGTGCGTCCGGGGCCGTATAGACCCCGGCATAGACCTTGATGCGGTCGCGCACCTCGCCGCCCAGCAGCTTGTAGACCGGCACACCCGCTGCCTTTGCGGCAAGGTCCCACAGGCAATGGTCCAGTGCCGAAATCGCCGACAGACCGAGCGCGCCGGGCGGAAAGCGGTTCTGCTGCAGCAGGAGATTGTAGAGATATTCGACCCGCGTCGGGTCCTGGCCGGCAAGGAAGCTGTAGAGGTAATCCAAGACCGGCGGCAGCGCGAGATCGGGGCCGTGATTGTAACATTCGCCCCAGCCGGTCAAACCGTCATCGGTATCGAGAGCGACGATGACACGGGGACGGTCCTTGTCGCGGGTGACAAATACCCGCATGCGATCGATTTTCATGCTTTAGTCTTCCTCATGAATTGCGGCGTGCAACAAGCCAGACGTTAGCGCGCAACGGCCCCGTTCTTGATTTCGGCTGGTTCGACGTAGCGGAATCTGCGGGTGCGGTCCCGGTCGCGTGGGTCCGGGCGCGGAATGGCGGAAAGAAGCGCCTGCGTATAGGGATGATCCGGCGCATTGCAGACCTTTTCGGCATCGCCCACTTCCACCAGCTTGCCGCGATACATCACCCCGACACGGTCGCACATATAACGGATGACGCCGATGTCGTGGCTGATGAAGATATAGGCGAGGCCAAGCTCGTCCTGCAGCCGCATCAAGAGATCGAGCACCTGGAACCGCACCGAGACATCGAGCGCCGAAGTCGCCTCGTCCGCCACGATGATGCGCGGCTTCAGCGTGATGGCGCGGGCAATGCCGATGCGCTGGCGCTGGCCGCCGGAAAAGGCGTGCGGGTAACGCTCACGCCCGGTCGGATCCAGCCCCACCTGCTCCATCAGGGCGCAGACGCGTTCATCCAGTTCCCTGCCCCTGGCAATGCCGTTGACCAGCAGAGGCTCGCCGATGACCTGCGCCACCGTCATGCGCGGATTGAGCGAGCCGAACGGGTCCTGGAACACCATGCGCAATTCGCGCCGTGCGGCTTTCAGCTCGGCGCCTTCGATTTTGGCCAGATCGACCACCGTGCCATCGGCCCGGCGATAGAGCATTTCCCCGGCGGTCGGATCGTAAAGGCGCATGATGGAACGGCCCATCGTGGTCTTGCCGGAACCGCTTTCGCCGACGATGCCGAGCGTTTCGCCGGGCAGCAGCTTGATCGACACGCCATCCAGCGCCTTCATCTCGCCGAAATGCATGGAAAGATCGTTCACTTCGAGCACGGGTGCTGCCGCGAGATCGAGCGGCGGCCGCGCAAGGCGGATTTCCGCCTTCTGCTCCAGTTTCAGGACGGAGCCGATCAACATGCGGGTATAGGGGTCCTGCGGGCTGTGGAATATCTGCTCGACCGTGCCATATTCCTTGGCGACGCCGTGATGCATCACCAGCACGTCATCGGCAATCTGCGCCACCACGCCCATGTCATGGGTGATGAACAGCACCGCCATGCCATGCGCCTTCTGCAGCCGCGATATCAGGTCGAGAATTTCGGCCTGCGTCGTCACATCGAGCGCCGTCGTCGGTTCGTCGGCGATCAGGAGCTGCGGTTTACAGGCGAGCGCCATGGCGATCATCGCCCGCTGGCGCATGCCGCCGGAATATTGGAAGGCGTAGCGGTCCAGCGCCTTTTCGGGATTGGGAATTTCCACCTGCCGCAACAATTCGATGGCCTCGGCCCGCGCCTGTGCCTTGCTCATTTTCAGATGCAGGCGCAGGACCTCGGTGATCTGGTCACCAACGGTGTGCACGGGCGAAAGCGACGACATCGGCTCCTGAAAGATCATCGCGATATCGGCACCGCGCACCGAGCGAATGGCCCGGCTGCGCGGATCGAGCTTTGCCAGATCCAAGGAGACGCCGTCGGCGCGGTTGAGGATGATCGACCCGGACGCGATGCGGCCGGGGCTGTCGATGATCTGCAGGATCGAGCGGGCGGTGACGGATTTGCCCGAGCCGCTTTCGCCGACGACGCAGAGCGTCTTGCCGGGATCGATGGAAAAGGACAGATCGTTGACCGCCCGGAAAACGCCGTTCCTCACCGGAAATTCGGTGACCAGATTGCGGACTTCAAGCAGCGGTTTGGCTGGCTTCATAGAGAGAATGTCGCTCATCCGGGGCCTCACTTGTTATAGGGGTCGGCTGCGTCGCGCAGGCCGTCGCCGAGCAGATTGAGCGCCATGACGGCAACGACGACAGCCACACCGGGCAGGAACAGCCAGGGCGCGGTTGCAATCGAACGGATATTCTGCGCCTCCCGAAGCAGCACGCCCCAGGAAATCGTCGGCGGCTGAAGGCCGAGGCCAAGGAAGGACAGCGAGGTTTCCGCAAGGATCATCGCCGGAACCGCAAGCGTGACCGAGGCGATGATGTGGCTAGAGAAACTCGGCAGCATATGACGGAAGATGATGCGCCCTTCCGGCACGCCATCCAGCCGGGCGGCCGCCACAAACTCCTCGGTTCTGAGCGACAGGAACCGACCGCGCACGACGCGGGCGAGCTGCGCCCAGCCGGTCAAAGACAGGATGATGGTGATCATCATATATTGCAGCGTTGCCGGCCAGCCCTGCGGCAGGGCGGCGGCCATCGCCAGCCAGATGGGAATGGTGGGCAGCGAGAGCACGAAATCGATCACGCGCTGCATGACGAAATCGATGCGGCCGCCATAATAACCGGAGATGCCGCCGAGAACGACACCAAGCAGCAGCGAGAAGAACACACCGACAAGACCGATGGACAGGGAGACCTGCGCACCCTGCACCACACGGCTGAAGACATCACGGCCGAGGCGATCCGCGCCAAACAGGAAGAGCGGACGCGTCTTGTCGGTGGAAGCCAGCAGATGGATATCCGTGGTGAACAGGCCGAACACGGAATATTCGTAGCCACGACCGAAAAGCTGGACCGGGATTTTCTTCGCCGTGTCTTCGACAAACACCGCCGCCAGCGTTTCGGGATTGCGGGTCAGCTTCAGCGGATAATAATGCAGCCCGAGCGAGAAACCGTCGGTCGTGTCAACAAAATGGACGCGCTGCGGCGGGTGGAAGGTGGCCCGCGCATTCTGCAACACCGGATCGTTGATGGCGAAGAAGCCCGGCACCAGCGCGACGATATACATGGCGATGGTGATGAACAGGGCGGCCATGGCCAGCTTGTGGCGCTTGAACGCCCACCAGATGAGTTGCCATTGCGAGGCGACGGCGGCGCGGTCCTGCCGGGCATTGGTGGTCATAGTGATATCGCTCATGGCGGCCTCCTATTCGAGCCGGATGCGCGGATCGACCAGCGCAAGCAGGATGTCGCTGATCAGCGATCCGATCAGCGTCAGCGCGCAGATCAACAGCACGAAAGCGCCGGCGAGATACATGTCCTGCGCCATCAGCGACTGCAAAAGCAGCGGTGCGGCCGTCGGCAGATTGAGCACGATGGCAACGACCACCGAGCCCGAAATGAGATTGGGCAACAGCCATGCGATGGTGGAAATGAACGGGTTAAGCGCAATCCTCAGGGGATATTTCGTCAGCAGCTTGAACTCCGACAGGCCCTTGGCACGCGCCGTCGTCACATAGGGTTTCGGCAATTCATCCAGCATGTTGGCGCGCATGACGCGGATGAGGCTGGCGGTGGAAGACACGGCAAGGATCGTCACCGGCAGCCAGATATGGGCCATCAGGTCCATCATCTTGGCGATGCTCCAGGACGCCGTTTCATATTCGGCGGAAAACAGGCCGCCGACATCGGCCCCGAACTCAACCGCCGCGACATACATCAGCACCAGCGCCAGCAGGAACGAGGGGATGGACAGGCCGAAAAAGGAAAAGGCGGTGAAGAGATAGTCGCCGATCGAATATTTTCGCACGGCGGAAAAGACGCCGATCGGAAGGGCGATGGCCCAGGTGGCGAGAAGGCTGGCGACGGCCAGAACCAGCGTCAGCGCCATGCGCTCCCAGATGAGGCCCGAAACCGGCTGCTGCCACTCGAACGAAATGCCGAAATCACCGCGGCTGATGATGCCCCATATCCATTTCAGATATTGCACGATCATCGGGTCATCGAGGCCGAAGCGTTCACGCAGCTGCGCCGCAGTATTGTGGTCGATGACCTCGTTGGAAGCGGCCAGCGTGGCTATGTAAGTCGTCACATAATCGCCGGGCGGCAGCTGGATCAGGACAAAGGCAAGGAAACTGACGGCAAACAGGGACGGTATCATCCACAGCAGGCGTTTGACGATAAAAAGCAGCATGTCGCTCTCGCAATCACATTGGACCCGCACGCGCCGCCTTCCCTAAGGAAAACGACCTGTGGCCGGTCGATACAACCTGAGGGGCGTCGCCGCGTTACGGCAGCGACGCCGATGTGGCGATGTCAGCTTGTGAAGGTGAATTGTTGCGGCAGCGCCGGGCCGGGATTGGGCCAGGACCAGCTGTCGGGTTCGGTTTCCGGCACATTGCGCAGATTGTTGCGGATGATGCCGAAACCGCCAACGGCAAGGCAAAGACCGATCGTCTCGAACTCTTCCGCAGCAATATCGAAGATTTCCTTCATCTTCTCGCCACGCTTGGCAAGGTCGGCCGTGGAGCGCGCCTCATCGAACAGCTTGAAGCGCTTCTTCTGGCTCTCCGGCGGCTCTTCGCCCTTCTGGCCATTCGAGGTGTACCAGAGCGCCCACGGAATGGCGTAACGCGAACCCTGCGGGTGGAAGGCGAAGAAATCGCGCGGGTCGAGCATCGGATCGAGACCGCCGGGGCCGGGCCAGACGGCGGCATCATGGGCGTTGTCATCGCCGCGTGTGTAATAAAGCGCGCGTTCGATGGTGTTGACCTTGATGTCGACGCCGATCTGCGCCCATTGCGCCTTCACCAGTTCCAGCGCATCGACCAGATCGGGATAAAGCGTCGGGATGACGTCGATCGAGAAGAAGACGGGCTGGCCGTCGGGCCGCAACCGCATGCCGTTGCCGTTCTTCTTGTCATAACCGGCCTTGTCGAGCAGTTCATTGGCCTTGTCAGCATCATATTCGGTGAACTGGCGCGCCAGCTTCTCATTGTACCAGGGATGTGTCGGGCGCGGCCCGGCCTGATACCCCTCGCTTTGCCCGAAATAGACGATGTCGATGATTTCCTGCCGGTTGAGCGCGATGGACAGCGCCTGACGGAAGGACTTGTCGGCGAACATCTTGCGCATCGCCGGGTCTTTGTGGGTGATGTTGAGATAAATCTGGCACTGCTGCGAGGCAGACGGCACCAGCGTCAGCAGGCGGTAATCACCCTTCTTCATGTTCTGCGACAGGGTCGGCTTGTTGGCGAGAACGCTGATATGGCGCTCCTGAATGTCGATCTTGCCGGAAATGACGTTCAGCATCAGCGATTCCACGTCCTGCGAAATGCCGAAATTGATTTCGTCGATATAGGGCAGCTGGTTGCCTTCGGTATCGACCTGCCAGAAGTAGGGGTTGCGGGTCATGACCACGCGGGTCGCGCCGCCGGAATAGGGCTCCTTCACCACCCACGGGTCCAGCGTCGGCTTGTCGACATTCGACCAGCGGGACGGAATTTCAATATCGCCGCATTTGGCGCGGAACAGTTCCGTCCAGCTGGAGACGCCCGCGGCCTTCACATCGGCATCCAGCGCCGTGTTGTATTTCGGCAGGAACTTGCTGCAATAATGCTTGGGAAACAGCGTCGGATGCTGACCGAGCGGCGTGGCGAGGTTTTCGAGATAGAGCGCATTCGGCGCCGCGAATTTGAACCTTACCGTGAAATCGTCGACCTTCTCGACGTCAACGGCCTTGCCGGCCACGGAAAGCTGCGCGGGCGTGGCGCTGTAAAGCTCCTTGTTCTTGATGCAGTCCTCGATGGCGAACACCACGTCGTCGGCCGTGAAGGGCTGGCCGTCCGACCATTTTGCCCCCTGCAGCAGATGGAAGGTGAATTGCGAAGCGTCTTCGTTGATGTCCCATTTTTCGGCCAGGTTCGGCAGGACCTCGGTGAAGTCCATGTTCCAGCGAACCAGCCCCTGGTTGCCGACCATGCGCAGGATGCCGTTATGGTCCGACGAACCGCGCAGGCCGCGGCGCAATGTGCCGCCATAGGCGCCGATCTTTTCATGCGGTGTCACCACCATCGGATTTTTCGGCAGGCGCTCGGCCAAAGGCGGCAATTTGCCGTCCTTTACCAGCGCCTCAAGTGCCGGCGCTTCCTTGCCGGCGGCAGCCCTGGCCGAAGTCCCGATGACGGAAAGGGCGGCCACGCCGCCAAGCCCCGCCATGAAGGTTCGGCGCGTTACGCCCAGTGAAAATGCTTCGCCATCGCGCATCGATTATCCTCCCAAAAAATCACCGGCAGCGAGACAGTTTTCACCGTACCGCGTCGGCCCTCCCGGCCAGCCAGCACACCGATCCTCCATCGGCAGGCGCAGACCATATGGGCCTTTTCAGATGATTACAAGTATTGACAGATTTTTACATATTTTTTATTCGTAGGCCGGTTTTCACGATCAGCCCTGAAGGAAAAACCGGCACGACAGCGCCCTCGCTCACAAAACCCCGGTATTTCTGTTGCGATTGAAATGCAGGAAACCCATGAACCTCAGCGATTTGCAACGGAAGGGCTGCTGATGGACAATCACACCACATCTGCCGCCGCTCGCGGCGAGACACGGCTGAGCGACATCATCTATGAAAAGATCATCGGCATGATTTCGGACGGGCGGTTTGCCGTGAACGAGCGGCTGCCATCGGAACAGAACCTGGCGTCGTTGTTCGGCGCATCCCGGCCGGTGGTGCGTGAAGCCCTGGAGCGGCTGCGGAACGACGGCCTTATCGTCTCCCAGAAGGGCTCCGGCTCCTATGTGCGCCAGCAGCCGGATTCATCGGTTTTGCAGCAGGTGCCTGTCGGCTCGCTCGCCGACGTGCAGCGTTTTTTCGAATTCCGGTCCGGCCTTGAATCGTCGGCGGCCGAACTTGCGGCGCGCAACTGGCAGGCCGCCGACAAGACCCGCATCGAGCAGGCCATTGCGGCACTGGAACAGTGTCTGGAGCGCAACGATCTTGGTGCCGAGGAAGATTTTGCCCTGCACGAAGCCATTGCCAAAGCGAGCCATAACCAGTTCCACATCACGGTGCGGATCTGGTTCAAGCCGCATTTCGCGATCGGCCAGTCGGTGACACGCAGCCTCAGCCTCAAACGGACACCGCAACATGTGCGCGACGTCCAGGACGAACACACCGCCATTGTGGAGGCGATCTTTGCGCGGCGGGAGCAGGCCGCGCACGACGCGATGAAAGACCACATACTGAAGGCCCGCGCCCGCATGTTCCAGGGCGTCGGCAGCTAGAACCGTTTCAGCAATTCGAAAGACAAGACCTTAAAGGGCGATGGAGAAGAATCAGTGAGCCAGCCGCGCATCATGGAACCCAAACTCCGCACCCTCATCGACACGCCGTTGAAGGTCGGCGAATCACCGGCATGGGACGAGCGGACCGGCAATCTGTGGTTCGTCGATATTCTCGCCCCCGCCATTTTCCGCCTGCATCCGGACGGCAAACTCGACAGATACGACATGCCCGCCGAGGTGGGCTGCCTCGGCCTTTGCGACAACGGCATGATCGTGGCGGGCCTGAAGACCGGCGTGCATCTTCTTGATCCCGCAAGCGGAAAACTTGAACTCCTGTGCGACCCGGACGAAGGGCGGCCTGACAGCCGCCTCAACGACGGAAAGGTCGGCCCGGACGGCCATTTCTGGGTGGGAACCCGCGACGAGGCAGCGATACAGACGGGCAATGCGCGCCTTTATCGCGTCGCGCCGGACGGCGGCGTCGAACGCATCATCGATGGCGGCATGTTCACCTCAAACGGGCTTGCCTGGAGCCCGGATGGCACGCGCATGTATCATTCCGACAGCAGCGGGCTGATGTATCAGGCGTTCGATTTCGATGTCGCGACGGGCAGGCTCGGTCCGGCCCAGCGCCTTCACGATTTCGCCCCGGACGAAGGCAGGCCGGACGGCGCGGCGACCGATTGCGAAGGCTGTTACTGGAGCGCCGGCGTTCAGGCCGGACGCCTCAACCGGTTTTCGCCGGACGGCGAACTGTTCGAGATCTACCGGCTGCCGTTCAAGGGGCCGACCATGCCGTGTTTCGGCGGCCCGGATCTCAAGACGATCTATCTGACAAGTCTCGTCACCGGGACGGACGGAGTAGCCACCCCGGGCACGCTTGTTGCCTTCGATGCGCCTGTCGCGGGGGCAGCCGTACACAAGTTTCCCATCTGAAGACGCTTTCACCTCAAGGAACCAGTTGATGACGACATTTGATTTTCGCCAGGCCCTGCACGGCATCTCCGGCGTTCCCGTAACGGCCTACGACGCAGGCGGGGAAGTCGATATCGGTGTCACGACAGAGGTCTATGCCCGCGTTGCAAGGGCGGGTATCCACAACATCGTCGCCGCCGGCAATACCGGCGAATTCTACGCTTTGACACCGGCCGAGATTCTTCGCGTCTACGAAGCCGCGATAAGGGGCGTTGACGGCAAAGCCCCGGTCACGGCGGCGATCGGACGCTCGCAGCGCGAGGCTCTCGCCATGGCGCGCCAGGCCCGGGACATGGGCGCCTCCGCCGTCATGTCCCACCAGCCGGTCGACCCCTTTGCAGCACCGCAATCGCAGATCGACTATTTCGTCGGCCTGGCCGATGGCAGCGAGCTGCCGCTGGTGGCCTATGTCCGTGCCGACGGTTTTTCGGTCGATGACATGGCGAGGCTCGCCGGCCACCCGAATGTTGCCGGCATCAAGTTCGCGACGACCGACATCATGCTGCTGTCGCGCGCCATTGCCGCTTCGGATCCGAAGGGCGCTCTTTATGTCTGCGGCCTTGCCGAAAGCTGGGCGCCCGCCTTTTCGGCGGTTGGTGCGCGCGGCTTCACATCCGGCCTCGTCAACGTGGCGCCGCAATTCTCCCTGCAGGTCCATGACGCCCTGACGGCCGGCGATTTCGCCGCGGCACGCAAGATCGTTGAAAGGATCGAGCTTTTCGAACGGCTGCGGACGCGTTATCGCAACGGCGCCAATGTGACGGTGGTGAAGGAGGCCATGGAGATCCTCGGTCTCAGGGTTGGCCCGGTTCGAGCCCCGGGGCTCGCCCGGCTGGACGAACGGGATCGCGCGACGCTTGAAGAGCTGCTTGCCAGCTGGCGTTGACGGACGCTGCACCGCCCAGTCATCGAAGACGATGAACCCTGCGCTATTTTTCCGTCCAGGTAATCGTGTAACGGGTGCCTTTGTCCCGCTCCGGGTGGGTGTGCGTCTGCTCCACCCGGGCGCCGATATTCTGCGCCATCGCCATGATGAGTTTTGTACCTAAACCGGTGCCGCGCGGCAGCGTATCGGGTTTAGAGCCGACGCCATCATCTTCCACGACGAGAACGAATTGCCCGTTCTGTTCGGACAGATTGACGCGAACGGTCCCGGTTTGATCGGGATAGGCATATTTCAGCGCATTGGTCAGCAATTCGGTGATGATGACACCAAGCGCGACGGCATGGTCTGCGTTGAGATCGACCTCGCAGAGCGACGTTTCCACCGTGACGGCGGACGAGCCGGGCACGGCCTGAAACAGGTCGCCGATGATCGAGGTCAGATAGGAACTCAAAGATACGAGTCCCACATTCGCCGTGTTGTAGAGGCTGCGATGTACGCCGGCGATTGCCGAAATCCTGCTTTGCGTTTCCAGCAAGGCGGTTTCCGCCTCCTGCGATTTCAGGGTATTGATTTGCAGGCGGATCATGGCGGAGACCAGCGAAAGGCTGTTCGCCACGCGATGATTCATCTCCTTCACCATCATTTCCGCATGTTCCTTGGCCTTTACCAGGAGGCGGTCGGCTTCCTCCTTCGTCTGGCGCAGGCGATGATTTTCCAGCGCCTGGTTGATGGCCGTGAGCAAAAGCGGGAAAAAATCGTCTCCGACATTCTTGATGACATAGTCGGCGGCACCCGCCTTGAGCGCGTCTATGGCGATCCGGGCTTCGTTGGACCCCGTGACATACAGAACCGGCACACGTGCCGGTATCGACTGGATTGCCGCCAGAAATTCCATTCCGGTCGCGGTCTGGAAATAATGGTCGAGAACGACGACGTCGAACTGTTCATTTTGAAAGAACTCAAGGCCGCTGGCGACGGAGGCGGCATGGACCACCTCCATTCCATGGCGACCGAGAACGCGGCTTGAAAGCCGCGCCAGGGCCGGGTCGTCATCGACATACAAAACACGCAGAGCCATCATGCCTTCAGGGTATCTGAATTACGGAAAAGAACAGGCCTAGATTTTTGATGGCCGTGGCAAAGCCCTCATAATCCACCGGCTTGGTTATATAAACATTCGCGCCGAGATCATAGCATTTCTGAATTTCGGTCTCGTCATCGGTGGTTGTCAAAACCACCACGGGCAAACGGCGCGTGTAGTCATTGCTCTTGATCTGCTCGAGAATGTTGATACCCGACATGTCGGGGAGATTGAGATCGAGCAAGACGAGAAGATAGCGATCTTTGCTGACAAGCCCATCCCTACTTTCGCCCAAGATATAATCCAGCGCCTTCGCACCGAGCGTAAAGGGCACGATCTCGTTGTTCACCCCGGCGCGCCGCACGTTTTTCTCGATCAGGCGCGCATGGCCCTCATCGTCTTCGATCATCACGATCGTTACTTCCTGGCCGGTCGCTTTCATGGGTCGCCTTCTTTCGTCACTCTTCGGAGGTCACTCGGCAGCAGCAGGATGAAGGTGCTGCCCTCACCGAGTTTAGACTCGACTTTAATATCACCTCCTAAATTTCTGATTAGCGAACGGACATGGGCGAGGCCTATTCCTTCTCCCGGCTGATCCTGATTGCCCGCCCGGCGAAAAAGCTCGAACACCCGCTCCATATCCTGTTCGCCGATACCGCGTCCGTTGTCGCCAACCTCGATGCAGATCGCACCGCGCCCGGCCGGATAGGCCCGCGCGGTCAGCCGCAGCGCACGACCGGGCATCTGGTATTTCACCGCATTGTCAAACAGGTTCCCGAGGATCTGGTCAAGCGATATGCGATCTGTGACAATCGTCAGCTTGGGCGTATCGACCTCGATCTCGCCGCCATTGGCCGTGATCTGGTGGCGTACCGTCTCCGAAAGCGATGACAGCAGTGTTTCTATATCGACCTTTTCGGGTTGCAGCTTCCGCTGTCCGTCGCGGGATATTTTCAGGATGGCGTTGATCAGCTGATCCATCTTGCGTGTCGATGAACGGATGAAGCCGATCGCCTCGGGAATATCCTCCTGAACCGCCAGCCGCGCCTCGCGGACGACGTCTTCCGGCGGCGCCTTGCCATCGGCAAGGACATAGCTGCTCACCGGCTTCAGGGATGTATCGAATTCGGAAAGGAAGCCCATGATGTTGACGAGCGGCGCGCGCAGGTCATGGGTAACAATATAGGCAAAGCGCTGGATTTCCTGGTTGGCACGGCGAAGATCCCTTGTCCTTTCTTCCACACGCTCCTCCAGATGCCGATTGAGCTCGTCGACGTCTTCCCGGGAGCGGTTCAGCGCCCGGATATAGGTGAAGACAAGAAAGATCGAGCCGCCGACGACGAGGAGAATGGCAAGCGCGCCGCCCACCGTCACCCATCGCAGCGTATTGGCGGCATCCAGCTGGTCGCTGACAATCACCCGCAGACGATCGTCGGTGTCTGATTGCAGGCGCGACAGAATTCCCCTGATTTCGTTCATGAAGCGTTTGCCGTCATTGTTGCGGACGACATCCACCGCCTCATTGATACGACCGGCCCTTTGCAAATCGATCGTTTCACGCGTCTCCGCCAATTTCGCGTCGATCGCACGTGTCAGCTCCTGCAAAGCCTGCTGATATTGTTCCCGGTCCTTCAGGAGATCCTGAATTCTGGACCGACGCTGCGGCAAGCCGCGCAGAGCTTCCTCATAGGGCACCAGATAATCGGCGTTGTTGGTGAGCAGATACCCCCTCTGCCCCGTTTCAATGTCCTGCATCGCCGTCAGGACGTCGAGAACCGATGCGCGCACCCGCCGCAGTTCCGCGGTTTCCTGCGAGTACCGGTTGTTCACCTGCACGAGCCATAATGACACGGAGACCATGCCAATCAAAATTGCGACACCCACAGCAAGCATCAAAAGGCTTCGCTGGGCAAACGGTGAAAAACCAATCACAGCAACAACATTCCCGGTAGGCAGCTAATCAGCGTCACAAACTAGAGTAGCGCGGCGGCGGATGCGAATGATTTCTTTTTGCGCGGCGGTGGAACCACGTCACACGTCAAGAGTTCAGCGATGTTGGTGAAAAGCAGCCCTGACGGGCCGAAACGATGCGAATGCGGTGATTATGAACTATAATTTTCAGGGAAAACAAATCCTTGTTCTGGAAGACGACGCGCTCCTGGCCATGGATATGGAGGACTTTCTCTCGGACCTTGGTGTCAACGTCGTCGGGCCGGTTTCGCACATATCCGCAGCCCTGGAAAAAATAAACGCCACCGATCTGGATGGCGCCGTCATCGATCTCAATCTGAGGGGTGAATTGTCCTTTCCCGTGATCGAGGAACTCAAGGCTGCCAACATACCCTTCGTCGTCTGTAGCGGCTATGCGGAAATACCCGGCGTTCGGGCACAATTGGGCGATCTGACGGTCGTTTCCAAACCCTGCGACTTCGACAATCTCCCGGATATTCTGGCGAACGAGTTCTCACTGGCCCGTTAGCGCGCGCGGGCGAATGCCCCGCACAACTTCCGCACCCTTCTCATCTGGCGCCTCAATCCAGGGGAAAGACAGTCTGATATTGCAGGCCGGCGCGGTCGTAGTGGATTTCACTTTCGGCATGCAGTTCGTATTGCGCGCCTTTCGTGATCAGCGTCGTTCCGAAACCGGTGTCCTGCGGCACGGAAACGGCAGGGCCGCCGCTTTCCCGCCATTGCAGGTCGACGCGGTCGCGCCCGTCGTCATTATGCAGCCGTTTCCAGAACACCTCCACCTTGCCGCTTGCGCCGGAAAGAGAGCCGTATTTCTGCGCATTCGTTACCAGCTCGTGCAGGATCATGCCAAGCGCCAGGGCCGATTTTGGCGACAGCTGGACACCATCCGGGCCGTCGAGTTCGACCCGGCTCGCAAAGCTGTTATGGGGTTCGATCGCCCGCCGCACGACATCCCTGAGGTCGGTTTCACCCCAATTGCTTTGAAAAAGCAGGGCATGGCTTTCGGCAAGGGCGCTCACGCGGGCCACCAGCCTTTCCTGGTAGTCCTCGATGGATGTGCTGCCTTTTGCCGTCCTGCGGATGATGGAGATGACCATCGCCATGGTGTTCTTGACACGGTGACTGAGTTCCCGGACGAGCAGTTCCTTATGGACTTCCGCCCGCTTCCGCTCCTGTTTCTCCCGGGCCTCCGCCAGCGCACGCTCAACGGCCGACGGCAGCCTTGCCAGTCGCTGCTTGAGCACATAGTCCGTCGCACCGCGCCTGAAGGCGTCAATCGCCGCATCTTCGCCAAGGACGCCCGACACGAAAATGAACGGGGTGTCGGGGGTCGTTTGCATGGCGATATCGAGCGCGGACATGCCATCGAAGTCCGGCAGCGAGAAATCGGCAAGAATGATATCGAATTGCCGGTTCTCCAACGCTTCGATGAACGAGGCCCGGCCCACCGCCCTTGTGATAACCGGCGGCGGAGAAATGCCTGAAAGCTGTTCTTCGATCAATTCCGCATCGACCGAGCTGTCCTCGAGAAGCAGAAGCTTGCTTGCCTCCATTCGCAGCACCGCCTTATCCGCCATTGCGACGCGCACCGGGTGGCGGTTCGTTCAGAAGCGCCCAGAAGACGCCGAGGTCCTGTATCGCCTTGAAGAACTGGTTGAACTCCACGGGCTTGACGACAAAGGCGTTCACGCCGAGTTCGTAGCTCCTGACGAGATCCTGTTCCTCGCGGGAAGAGGTCAGCATCACGACGGGAACATGCCGCAGATGACCGCTGCCTTTGATCTTTTGCAGGACCTCGAGGCCGTCCACCTTGGGCAATTTGAGATCGAGAAGCACGACCGCCGGATCACCGGCCGGCCGGTTGTGCCAGGCGCCGGTGACATCGAGGTAATCGAGCGCCTCGGCGCCATCCCGCGCCACGACGACCTCGTTTGCCAATTGACATTTTTCAAGGGCGGTAAGCGTCAATTCCAGATCGCGCGGATTGTCTTCCACCAGCAGGATAGGTCTCAGTTCAGGCAATGTCTTCCTCTTCAATTTTCTTTACCGGCAATGTGAAGGAGAACGAGGCTCCCTCGCCAAGAGTTCCCTGCGCACTGACCGAACCGTGATGGCGCTCGACAATGCGCCTCACCAGAGCAAGCCCGATGCCGGTTCCTTCGAAATCCTCGACGCGCTGCAGCCGCTGAAACACGCCGAAAAGCTTGCCGTAATAGGCCATATCGAAACCGACGCCATTATCCTCCACCGAATAGGTGACATATTCTCCGGTTTCAACCGCTGAGATGGTGATGATCGAAACCGGCTCCCGGCGGGAATATTTGATCGCATTGTCGATGAGATTGTACCAGACCTGCCGCAGCAGTGTCGGATCGCCGAGCGTGACCGGCAGTTCGCCGATGCGCCATTCGACCTGACGGTCGGCAAGGGCGGGCGCAAGGGAGCGGCGGACTTCGCTGACCAGCTTCTGCATGTCCACCGCCTTCACGGTGATTTGCGTGCGGCCGAGCTGGGAAAAGTTCAAGAGATCGTCCACCAGCCTGCCCGCTCCCAGCGCCGCCTCGGAGATCATCTGCAGATAATGCAGGGATTTTTCGTCCATGGCGCTGCTGCGTTCGCGCAACAATTGCGCAAAGCCGACAATGTGACGAAAAGGTGCGCGCAGGTCATGCGAGACCGAATAGGAAAAAGCCTCCAGCTCCTTGTTGGTCCGTTGCAATTCCCGCGTCAGATCCGCCATTTCCTCCGCCTTGCGCAGGACGATGCCGATGATCGCGCTTCGAAGTTCTCTCGCCGCGGCAAGCTCCGGCTCCGACCACGGCAAAGCGGTGTTGCGCACCTGCTCCTTCCAGATTTCAAAAGACTTGCGCGGGTGGATACGGCCGCTTTCCTGCACCGTCTTATGCGGATCGCCGCCCCAACGCACCGTTTTCACCACTTCCGGCCGGAACCAGATCAGCCAGCTGCCGTGCAGTTCCGAAACGCGCATCGCGATAATGCCGCTCGCGACGGCGGCATAAGCCACAGCGGCCGGGTAATCGCCCGCAAGATTGTCGGTCGCAAACACCTCGGCCACATCCTGCTCGCCAAGCCACAGGACCAGTTCTTCGACATGCTGGCGCGACGGCGCCTTGCCGACCAGCTCATATTCATCGCCCAGAACAAGCGCGGCTCCCTCCGCCCCCACCTGTCCCAACAGGTCGTCTCTTTCACGCTCTCCGCCCAGAAGACCATCGGCCCATCTTTCCGCCGTCGCCATGCCGCTTAACAGCCTGGCCTGAACATGGCCAAGTTCCACCCGGCGTGAGGCATCCTGGGAACTTTGCTCCATCGCGATCCGCATCGACAGCAGCTGGGCGGCAAAATCGCAGGCGTCGCGCACGGCAACGGAAGTCGAATGGGGAGTGGCGTGGTGGCAGGCGATCAGGCCCCATAATCTGCCGTTGACGATGATGGACACCGACATCGAGGCGGCCGTCCCCATGTTGCGCATATATTCGAGATGAACCGGCGACACGCTGCGCAGCTGCGAAAAACTCATGTCGAGTACCGCGCCCGTTTCCACATTCAGCTGCGGCCTGACCGGAACGGGCCGGTAATCGACATTGGGAATCATGCGCAGGCGGTTGATCGTGTAAAGCTGCCGCGCCTGCGGCGGGATATCGCCCGCCGGAAAGCGCAGGCCGAGATAAGATGGCAGCACCCCGTTTCCCGCCTCCGCCACGACGTGCCCGCTCCAGTCCGGCCCGAAATCATAGATCAGGGTGCGATCATAGCCGTTCATCGACGAGACCAGCTCTGCCGTTCGCAGCAATGCATCCTCAAGCGACGGTGCGCCGTTCATATATTGCGCCAGACTGGTCAGCCCGACCATCAGCGCTTCCGCCGATTCCCCCTGCCGTGTTTTTTCGACCTCGACGAGGATGAGTGCACCTGACCGGTGCGCCGAGACGTCGAGTTTTCTTTCGGCCCAGACATGTCTGAAATTCGTCTCGTCGCCGGCATGCCAGGCGGACAAAATGTCAACGAAGGGCAGCAGGTCACCGCTCGCGACGGCGCCGATCTCGACAGGCACATCGATATAGTCGACGAGATTGTCGCTTGCCTGCACGATGGAAAAATCGCGCGCGGACAGGACCAGTAACGCACCGTGTTCCTGAATGGCGCCTGGGACGTGGATGGGCTCGGCGCCGCAACTATCCAGTTTCGGCGTAACTGAACTCATAACTTTCTCCAGCCGCTTTCTGCGGAAGATCGATCAACCTGCTCAAAAGATGCGGTCAGCCTAGTCATTCTTGCCGGGATGTAAACGTTTGCTTCCGGCAAATTGTTGCGGGCCATAACCGACAATCGCCCTGAAAGCCCCGAGCGGGCCATCACCGCGCCGAAGAAACGCCCGTCATGAGGTAATGTCCGACGCCCCAGACGGCACCGTCCTCATGCCCGAAAAGCCCTGCGGTCGCGAGGAAGAACAAGCGCCAGCGCCTTTCCCACAAACGCGCCTCGGCGCCGTAGACCCGTTGCAGGATCGGCCGGATGCGGTCGATTTCCCGGTCGAAATTCTCGAGCCAGTCGAGAGCCGTCCGGCGATAATGCGATCCCGACCAGCGCCATTCCCGCTCTACGTCGAACAGCCCGCCGAATCGGTGGGGAAGATCAAGGGCGGGCATGATGCCGCCCGTGAAAAAGTGGCGGGCAATCCAGTCGGCGGGATTGTTGTGGTCGAAACGGTACGACCGGTTGCGATGATTGAAGACATGCAGGAAAAACTTGCCGCCCGGCTTCAGCCAGGTATGAACCCGCTCGAACAGGACCTGCCAGTTCGACATGTGCTCGAACATTTCCACCGAGACAACGCGGTCGAAACCTTCACCGGTGGCGAAATCATTCATATCGGCGGTCACCACCGAGAGGTTGGAAAGCCCGTATTCTTGCGCGCGGGCAACGATATGGTCGCGCTGCGAGGCGGAGTTCGAAACGGACGTGATCCGCGCATTGGGAAAGTGGCGGGCCATATAGAGGGAAAGCGAACCCCAGCCGCAGCCAAGTTCGAGGATTTCCATGCCGTCTTCCAGTTCGGCATGCGCCGCGGTCTCGGCCAGGGCAACAGTCTCGGCCTCATCGAGCGACGTCGTCGCATCGGGATAATAGCAGCAGGAATATTTCCGCTGCGCCCCGAGAACCAGCCCGAAAAATTCCGCGGGGACTTCGTAATGCTGCCTGTTCGCCGCATCCGTGTGGCTGGCGACGGGAAATTTCGTCATCTCTGCGACAAAAGCCTGTTCGGCCGCCGCCGGAATGCCGGCAAGCCGCCGTTTTGTCCTTGCGCAGAGCATATCGATACCGGCCAGTGTGACGCCGTCACCGAGCGGCGTGCGCTCTGCGGCGTTGATGGCGAAGGCGAGCATGTTCATGGCGTGTCCTCGTTCTTGCGCGGCCCCGGAAAGAAGGCGTTGACGCGGCGTTGCAGGGCGCGGAACTTTTCCCCGCGCGATGTCAGCATGTGGTCTTCCAGCGGCGGAATGCCGGAGACGTGGACAAGCAGCCAGTACATCATCACCGGCGCGGCGACAGACGCCCATGACAAGGCTTGCTCCTGAATGGCCAGAAGCGGAAAACCGCACCAGAAAAGCCATTCGAAAAAATAATTGGGATGGCGGGAGTAGCGCCACAGACCGGTTTCGCAGACACCGGTTCTTGCCTGCGCGGTCCTTCTGAACTGCAAGAGCTGCGCGTCAGACAGCGCTTCGCCGGCCAGCGCGCCGAGGCAGAGCATGACGGCGACACCATCCACCGCACGCGGGAAACCGTGGCCGTTGCCGGCGGCAAGATATATCGCAAGAACAAGCACAAAAGCGGCGACCGCCTGTATCTGGAGGAAGATGAAAAGCCGCAAGGCGGCCGATTTGCCCCATTGTGCGATGAGCTTTGCATAACGGGGATCCTCCCCGCCTCCGCGCGTGCGCATGCCGATATGGCCGGCAAGCCGCAGCGACCAGACGACGATGAGGAACAATACCACGGCCCGCCGCCAGCCGTCTCCCGCGGCAAGGAAAACCGCGACAACCCCGCCGATGCCGACACCTGCCGACCACACCGTGTCGATCCAGCCGCTCGAACCGGTTGCGCGCTGCAACGCCCAGGCGGCCGCCATCAGCAGCGACATGAGAACGGCAAGCGTCAGGACCACAGAAAACATCACTACTCCGCTCACCGCTTTCAAGGACATCGAGGCCGGGTTTCGTGATGGCAAATACGACCGAAGCGGCAAAAGAGTTTCAGCTTTCGGAAAAAATTCCAAAAAACCGGCGGCCCGCTGAAACTTATCCGGCACCTGCCTCGTATCTGCGCTGTCCCAAGACGAATTTTTGGAATGCGATAGCGAGGATAGATGACCGACACCGAAGCGAGACAAAAAGACTGCCGGCGCCGCATCGCCATTGTGGGAACGGGAATTTCCGGCCTGTCGGCAGCCTGGCTTTTGTCGCAACGGCACGATGTCACGGTTTTCGAGGCGGCCGGCCGTATCGGCGGGCACACCAACACGGTGACGTTCGATACCGACAGCGGACCGGTTCCTGTCGATACCGGCTTCATCGTCTATAACGAGAGGACCTATCCCAATCTCACCGCCCTGTTCCGGACATTGGACGTGCCGACCGCCGCCTCCAACATGTCCTTTGCCGTTTCTCTCAACAATGGCGATCTTGAATATTCCGGCGGAACCGGTCTTGGCCTGCTGGCGCAGAAGAGAAATGCGCTGAGACCACGGTTCTGGGCGATGCTTGCCGACCTCCTGCGGTTTTACCGCAACGCCCCGCGCGACCTGCATTTGATGGGCGACCTGTCGCTCGACGACTATCTTTCGCGCAACCGTTATGGTGCGGCGTTCCGCGAGGATCATCTTTACCCCATGGCTGCGGCCATCTGGTCCACGCCGGCCATGGAGGTCGGCCGGTATCCTGCGGCGCATTTCATCAGCTTCTGCCGCAATCACGGTTTGCTGCTGCTGCGCAACCGGCCGGTCTGGCGCACCGTCGTCGGTGGCGCACACGAATATGTAAAACGCATCACGGCATCGTTTGCGGATCGAATTCGTCTCTCGACACCGGTGGCGCGCATTCACCGCCAGTCGAACGGCGTCGAGATCATCACCGCAGACGGCGAAGCCGCGCGCTTCGATGACGTGGTGATCGCAACCCACGCGGATCAGGCGCTGGACATGCTGGCGGACGCCTCGCGCGCTGAGCGGCGCATTCTCGGCGCCTTTGCCTATACGCAAAACCGCGCCCTGCTGCACACGGACAAGAGTTTCATGCCGCGCCGTCGCGCCGCCTGGTCAAGCTGGAACTATGTGGCAGACACGCGCCTCGATTCCGCCCAGCCGAGCATCACCTACTGGATGAACAGGCTTCAGCCCCTGGGCGAAACCCCCGACACTTTCGTGACGCTGAACCCGATGCGGGAACCGGAAGCGGGAAAGATCATCGCCGAGGAAACCTATCATCATCCCGTTTTCGACGCCGGCACCGAACAGATGCGTCAGAACCTGTGGGCCTTGCAGGGTTTGCGAAATACCTGGTTCTGCGGTGCCTATTTCGGATCGGGTTTTCACGAGGACGGCCTTCAGGCCGGCCTTGCCGTCGCCGAAGATCTTGGCGGCGTGACGCGGCCATGGACGGTTGCCGACGACAGCAGCCGCATCATTCGCCTGGATTTGGCGACGATTGCGACGGAGACGGAGCTCATGGAGGCGACGGCATGATGCCTCCCCTCGCCTCGGCGCTTTTTCCGGGCCATGTGACCCATGCGCGTTTCAGGCCGAAGCCGCACAAACTCGCCTACCGGATTTATTCGCTGCTTCTCGACCTCGACGAACTTGACCTGCTCGACAGGAAATTGCGGTTTTTCTCCGTCGACCGGTTCAACCTGTTCTCATTCCATCGGAAAGACCGCGGCAACGGAAGCGCGACGGGATTGCGCCAGCAGATCGAGGCGGCGATGACGGCGGCGGGCATGGCGGTGGATGGAGGGCCGATACGTTTGCTCACCATGCCGCGTGTGCTCGGCTGGGCCTTCAATCCGCTCAGCGTGTTCTTCTGCCACGGGCAGGACATGACGCTCAAAGCCATCCTCTGGGAGGTCGACAACACCTTCGGGCAACGCCATTCCTACCTCATTCCGGTGGAAGCCGGCAAAGCGGGCGAAATCGTCCAGCGATGCGACAAGGCCTTTTATGTCTCGCCCTTCATGGACATGGACCTCCATTATGTTTTCCGTGTCGTTCCGCCCGGCGACAGGCTTAAAATCGTCATCGATACTTTCGACAGGGACGGCGTCGTCCTGACGGCCCGGCATCTCGCCCGGCGCGTCGCATTGACGGACGGCGCACTCCTGAAAGCCTTCGTCGCCATCCCTTTCCTGACACTGAAGGTCGTCCTGGGCATTCACTGGGAAGCCCTGAAGATCTGGCTGAAGGGCGTGCGGCTGAGAAAACGACCATCGCCGCCTGCCGCACCCGTTTCCTTCGTTCATCCTTCATCGTCGCAAATCGAGGCCAAGATTCATGACCCCGTTTGACAATCTCACCGACCTATCGGCGGAAAATACCTGCCTGAACCCTCGGGGCGGCCCTGGTGCTTGGCTCATCGGCCGGCTGTTGGGCAACATCGACAGCGGCAGATTGCGCATCATCCTTCCCGCCGGCGGCAGCGTTGAAAAATCCGGCGAAAAGGACGGCAGCGAAGCGATCCTCGTCCTGCATAACTGGCGAGCGATCCGGCGCCTGCTGCTGAACGGCGACATCGGCTTTGCCGAGGGTTTCATCGAAGGCGACTGGAGCACCCCGGACTTGACGGCCCTGATCCGTTTTGCAGCCCAAAATCGCCAGGCATTTGAAGCGTCGATGCGCGGCAGCCTGCCCATGCGCATGCTTAACCGCATGGGACACAGGCTGGACGCCAACACCAGACGCGGCAGCCGCCGCAATATCGAGGCGCATTACGATCTCGGCAACGAGTTCTACCGGCAGTGGCTCGATCCCTCGATGCTTTATTCGTCGGCGATTTTCGACGACGCCACGCCGACGCTGGAGGCGGCGCAAGTGCAGAAACTCACGCGCATTGCGGAGAAACTGCAATTGAGCGGCGGTGAAACCGTGTTGGAGATCGGCTGCGGCTGGGGTGCGCTCGCCATCCACCTCGCCACGCAGCACCATGCCGACGTCACCGGCATCACCCTCTCCCCCTCCCAGTTGCACTGGGCGCAAGACGCGGCGGAAAAAGCGGACAGGGCTGGCCGCATCGATCTCAGGCTGCAGGATTACCGCGACGTAGAGGGTCAATTCGACCGGATCGTCTCCATCGAAATGTTCGAAGCGGTCGGCGAAGCCTATTGGCCGAGCTATTTCGAAACGTTGAAACGCTGCCTGAAACCCGGCGGCCACGCGGTGCTGCAGATCATCTCCATCGAACACAACCGCTTCGACACATACCGGCGCAAGGCGGATTTCATCCAGAAATACGTCTTTCCCGGCGGCTTCCTGCCCTGCGATGCCGCGCTCGAAAAAGCGGTCGGAACGGCCGGCCTTAAACTCACGGAAACGGAACTTTTCGGCCAGTCCTATGCCCGCACGCTTGCCGAATGGCGCCAGCGTTTCCACGCGCGGTGGCAGACGATCTCGCTGCTCGGTTTCGACGACCGCTTCCGCCGGCTTTGGGATTATTACCTCTGCTATTGCGAGGCGGGTTTTGCCGAAGGGACCATAAATGTCGGCTTCTACACGATAGAACACCAATAGGCGGGGCCAACTTGCGGAGAAAGAGGATGAAAATCAACGGATTGAGAATTGCATCCGCCCTATGTCCGCTGCTGGCCGCATTCAGCGCCACGGCAGCCGACATCGACGGCAACTGGGCGCGCGGCGATGGCAACGCCAAGGTGGTCATCGCTGCGTGCGGCGACAAAATCTGCGCAACCAACACCTGGATCAAACCCGGCACCCCGAAAGAAAAGGCCGGTGACCGCCTGATCATGGACATAAGGCCGGGGGACGGCGGACGTTATTCCGGCACCGCCTTCGACCCGCAACGCGACAAATCCTACAAGATAACGGTGACCATAACCGGCAACAGCATGGTCACGAAAGGCTGCATCGTCGCCGGTCTCCTGTGCAAGGGAGTCAACTGGACCCGGATCGACTAGCGCCCATCGCCGCGTCGTTCCATCCATTTGTTCCATTGTCTTCCGACCGGAAACCGGCCTCGCCTCCCTCTTAATGCCCCGCAAAGGAAACAACGATGAAGACCTATCTCGCCGCCTATTTCCTCACTCTCGTCGCCTTTCTGGTGATCGATTTCATCTGGTTGAGCACGATGGCGTCGCGTCTTTACCGCCCGGCCATAGGCGATCTTCTGGCGGATAATTTCAGGCTTGCTCCGGCGATCGTGTTCTACCTCGTCTACGCGGCCGGGCTGACCTTTCTCGCCGTTCGCCCGGCCTTTCTCTCGGGTGAATGGACGACTGCGCTGCTTTATGGGGCGGTGGTCGGCTTCATGGCCTACGCCACCTACGACCTGACCAACCAGGCCACCCTGAAAAGTTGGTCGACGACACTGACCGTCGCCGACCTTCTCTGGGGAACTTTCGTTTCCGCGGCGGCGGCTGCAATCGGCTATCTCATCACGGTCCGGCTCGTCGGTCCGCTCGAAAATCCGGCGGGACTGTGATGATGACCGTCCCGATTGCCAGCGGCTTCGATCCGATCACCATATGGCCGGCACGACGCGAACTTCCTCGCATGAGCGCCTTGTTTTCCCGCAGGGAACACCCCTATAAAGGAAAAGCAGCAAGGAACCTTCGAATGCAGGGTACAGAGATCGCAAGCCTAATCAACCGTGTCGGCATGGGTGATCGTTCGGCATTCGTCTCGCTCTATCAGGCCACCAGTCCGAAGCTTTTTGCGATCTGCCTGAAAATCCTGCGTGACAGGACGGAGGCGGAAGAGGCGCTGCAGGAAATCTATATCAAGATCTGGCAACGCGCCCGCACATTTGCCGCAAGTGCCGGCAAACCGGCCACATGGCTTGCAGCCATCGCCCGCAACCATGCGATAGACACGATCCGCGCACGCAAACCGATAAATGACGATATTGGCGAGGCCTACGATCTTGCCGACGAGACCATTCGCGATCCCGAACAGCAGGTCGTGCTTGCGGATGAAGGCCGCAGGATCGACGACTGCATGCGGGAACTCGAGACGGCTCATGCGCAGGCCGTCCGCCGGGCCTATGTCGAGGGTTTGAGCTATCTCGAACT
Source organism: Agrobacterium sp. NPDC089420 (assembly GCF_044900305.1). Taxonomy (NCBI): domain Bacteria; kingdom Pseudomonadati; phylum Pseudomonadota; class Alphaproteobacteria; order Hyphomicrobiales; family Rhizobiaceae; genus Agrobacterium; species Agrobacterium sp. NPDC089420. Next base: position 77,467 of record NZ_JBJDMY010000010.1, read on the forward strand.
CGCCGATGAATTGCGCGTGCCGCTGAACACGGTCAGAACCTGGTTGCGTCGCAGCCTTCTCAAGCTCAGAGAGTGCATGCAGCGATGACGGCGGGCGAACAAAGCGGCGGCATGCACGGGCGCGACGAAATCCTCGCCGGCGAATATGTGCTGGGCGTCCTGCCGCTCGGGAAACGCCGCGAACTGGAACGGCGCATGCAGGACGACAAGGTCTTCGCACAGCTGGTACAGCGCTGGGAAGCGGAATTTTCCGACTTCAACGCCGATTACGAAGAGCAGCTGCCAAGCGCCGCTGTTCTCGCCCGCATCGAGGAACGCCTGTTCGGCACCAGGAATGTCAATGCCAATGGCAGTCTCTGGAATTCCGCATCCTTCTGGCGTTGGCTATCTGTCGCCACCAGCGCCGCCGCCGTGGCCGCCATTGTTTACGCTGCGTTTCCGGAAAGGTGGCAGGGAGCCGCCCCGCTGGTGGCCGAACTTTCCACGACCGACAGCCAGGTCAATCTCCTTGCCTCCTACGACGCGGAATCGGGTCGAATGCGCATCGTACCCGTGGCAACCGGCAAGACGGACGAAAAATCGCTGGAACTGTGGCTTGTCATGGATGGCGGAAAAACCCGTTCGCTCGGTGTTTTCCAGCCCGGCACCAATGGCGACCTTATCATTCCCGCCGATATGCGCGGCAACATAACCGAAGGCACGACCTTCGCGATCAGCATCGAACCGTTCGGCGGCTCGCCGACCGGTCAGGCGACCGGTCCCGTCATCGCTGTCGGCACCGCGCGCCGCGGATAGTGCCGGCACCACCGCCGCCCGACACCATGCGCCAAATCGAGGCTGATCGGCTCTTATCCCGTAACGATCACCAGTGACGGCAATTGAAGGATCGCGGCCAACAGCATGTTGCAGCCCGCAACACTATGCTCCGGTTCGACATGCTCCGCCTCGTTGTGACTGAGACCGTCGCGGCACGGCACGAAAATCATCGCCGATGGCGCGACCCGGTTCATGAACAGCGCGTCGTGAAACGCACCCGACAACATCCGCCGCGTCGCGAAGCCGCGCTCCTGCGCGGCGCGGTCGAGGGCCGACAGAATGCCTGCCTCAAAATTCGCGGGCGGCATGTCGAACATCTGCCGGATCGTCGCTTCGCAGCCCTGCGCCGATGCCGCGTCGTGCACAACCGCACGGATTTTTTCCTCCATCTCGTCCAGCCTTTCGGATGAGGGATGCCGAAGATCGATGGTGAAGGCGGCGGTTTGCGGAATGGCGTTGACGGCGCCGGGCTGCACCGCAATTCGACCGACCGTAAAACGGGCGGCGGGGTCCGATGGCATGATGGCGGCAAAAAGCGACCCCAGCGCGTTCACAGCCGCATGAAACGGATCGCGTCGGTATATGAGCGCCGTCGTTCCCGCGTGCGCGGTCTGTCCGCTCAGCGTCACCTCCAGCCAGCGTGTGCCCTGTATGCCCGTGACGATCCCGATCGGCAGTCCTTCCTTTTCAAGAGAGGGACCCTGTTCGATATGAACCTCGAGAAAGGCGAAGACGGGAAAACCGAGGTCGCGCATGCCTGCCCCGGGCAGGCTTTGCAGGGTCGCGGCAAGCTCACCCGCAAATTCGGCGCCGTCATCCGCAGCCCGCAGGCTCGACCAGCCGGATGGTATGGTGCGGCTTGCAAAGGCTGTCGACCCCATGCAGCCGGGTGCGAACCGGCAGCCTTCCTCATTGGTGAAGGCGACGACCTCCACGGGGCGCTCGGTCTCTATGCCGAAATCCTCCAGCGTCTCGATAACCTCAAAAGCCGCAAGCGTTCCAAGTGCGCCATCGAACCGCCCGCCTGACGGTTGGCTGTCGAGATGGCTGCCGATCAGAAGCGGCGCAAGGCTGTCGTCCCGTCCTTTCCTGCAAATGAAAAGATTGGCGATGGGATCCTGAAACACGGAGAATCCGCGCTCCACGGCAAGTTGCGCCAGCAGCCGCCGGGCCTCGCGGTCCGGCCCGGTCAGCGCCTGACGGTTCACGCCTCCCTTTTTGGTGGCGCCGATTGCCGCGAAGCGGTCCAGATTTGCCAGAAGTCTTTCGCCGTTGACTACCAATTGTCCCATTGCCGTCTCCTCGTCAGGCATCAAGGCCGGGCCGGGCTGCCGCCACGAAAGAACGCACGCGGGACAGTTCGACCGGGTTCCACCAGACCCCGCCCTCCTTGAGCGAAGAAGCGACGATGACGCCATTGGTGCGTTTGAGGATTTCGACAATATTGCCGTCATGGACACCGGAGCCGACCAGAAGCGGCAGGTGCGTCGCCGCACCGATCTCCTCGATCTCCTCGAGGGTGGCGCTGTTGCCCGTGCGCTGGCCGGTGGCGATGACGGCGTCGGCATCGAAAAATGCGAGATCGCGGGTCAGCTCGTCAATGCTACGGTCGGCGGTGATCGCATGCGCGCCATGCTTGACGTGGCTGTCGGCAAAGACCTTGACATGTTCGGCCCGCAGCAGCGAACGATAGCGCATCGCCTCGGCCGCGCGGCCTTCCATGAAACCTTCATTGGCCACATAGGCATTGGCCCATTGGTTGACGCGGATGAACTTTGCCCCGCCCGCCATGGCGATGGCGAGGGCGGGAATGGGAGCATTTGCCAGCACGTTGATGCCGACGGGCACGCCGGCGGCGCGAACGATGCGGTCTGTCACCACGCTCATGAAGGCCGATGTTTCCGGCCCGATATCGTCGGGCTTGGAGAAAGGGACGTCTCCGTGGTTTTCGACGATCAGTCCGTGCATGCCGCCCTCGACAAGCCGTTCCGCATCACGCATGCAGGCATCATAGATCGCATCCATGCTCGCGCTGCGATAACGCGGCGCGCCGGGAAAGGCGGGGCAATGTATCATGCCGATCAGCGCCTTGCTTCGACCGAAAATTTCCTGAATGGCATTGGCCGCGTTGTCGGATATGGTCTGCATTTCTGTCCCTTTCGAAAGTTCTGCATGCGCGCCTTTGTTATCGGCAATATCGCACTGGATGAAACCTATTCCATTTCCGCGCTGCCGGAAGCGGGGGCGTCGATTTTCGGCGCGCAGGCTTCCCGCAGTCTCGGTGGCAAAGGCTGCAACCAGGCCATCGTCCTTGCACGATGCGGCCTTGAAACCACGCTGGTTGCCGCCGTCGGCACGGATGAACGCGCCGCCGCGATACGCGCCGCCCTTGCCCGCGAGCGCCTGAGGCCGCAACTCGCCGCGGTCGATGGTCCGAGCGATATTTCCATCATCCTGACCACGCCGGACGGTGAAAACTCCATCATCACCACCCGTTCCGCTGCGTCGGCACTTGGCGAAGCGGCTGCGACCGGTGCGCTGCGCGATGCCGTTGCCGGCGACCTCGCGGTCCTGCAAGGCAATCTTTCGGAAAAGACCACCCTGGCGATCCTTGAGGCTGCAAAATCGAGGGGCATGGTAACGGCCTTCAATCCCTCGCCGCTGCAACCCTGGTTCGCAGGCCTCTGGCCGCTGATCGACGTCGCCTTTCTCAACCGCATCGAGGCGGAAGAGCTTACCGGCGAAAGCGGCACCCGGGCTGGCGCCGTTCTGCTTTCGGCCGGCGTCGGCCGGGTCGTCGTCACCCTTGGCGGCGAAGGCTCGCTGCTGGTGAGCGAAGCCGGCACCCTCGCCGTCTCGGCCACGCCCGCGACCATCATCGACACGACGGGTGCCGGTGACTGCTTCACCGGCGTCGCACTCGCCTCCGCATCGTTGCGCGGCGTTCCGGTGGATGAGCGGTCCCTGCGGCACGCTTCGAGAGCCGCCGCCCTCACCGTGGGCCGCCGCGGCACCCAGGACGCTTTTCCGAACATCGAGGAACTGGCCTCGATCGTGTGGACCTAGACCGTCCCGTCATGCCTTTTCCGTCAACCAGCCGAGGATGTTCTTCCACAGGCGGCCATATCCGTCCCACTCGCAGAAAGCGGGGGAAAGCCAGTGCGGACCGATATCGGACGTCCATGCGGCGGTGCGGCCGCGTCCGAAACTGCCGGTAACGAGCAGAGGGTGCCCGCCCTGGTCTTCCGGCAGGCGGGCGACAACCTCGACATCGGCACGGTCGCGGACCTCCACCTCATTCACGCCGAGCAGAAGCGGCCATTCGCCGGAAAGGCCGGCAACCGTCGGATGGTCGGGTTTCAGGATATCCGCGGTCGAACCTTCGGGTATTTCCACCCGGTCATCCCAGGCAAGGCAGGTCACGGGCAGCGTATCTTCCACCGGAGTCCGCCGCCAGCGCGCCTTGCCATCGATACCCTGGAAGGAAAAATAACCGCCGACCATCAGCAGGCCGCCGCCTTTTTCGACCCAGGCCTTGAGCAGCTTCAGCCGGTTCGGCACGGTTTTGGAATGCAGCCAGACCGCCGGCGGCAACAGAAGCGAATTTGCGCCGATATCCGAAAGAATGATTGCGTCATAGGCGTCGAGCCCCGCCATGTCGAAGGGAAATTTCTCCACCGCATCGTGGGCCGTCATATAGGTCAGCTCATAGTCGCTGCCTTCCAGCGCCTTGACCAGAGGTTCTGCTCCGAGATGAAAGGTGACGCTGCCGAACTGATCGAAACCCTTGTAATGAGTAGCCGAGCTGACCCAGCTTTCACCGACGAGAAGCACTTTTTTTGTCATGATCTTTCCATTTCCATAAGTTCGTCAGGCCTTCGCCTGGAAGACCGAGAGCGGATTATCCCGCATGAGGGTTTGAAGAGTGGCGTCGCCGAGGCCGTGCCGTTTCAGCCGCGGCAGGAAATGCCTGAGAATATAGGCGTAGCCGTTGCCGCCATAACGCGTCAGCATCATTTTCAGGAAGACGTCATGGGAAAGGAGAATACGGTCCAGGTAACCGCGTTCCACCAGCGCGACGATGGAGCGGGCCGCATCCTCGTCGCTCGGGCATTGCACCTGCTGGTCGGCATAGAAAAAACCCATGCCGATCATGTCGTATTCGATGAAGGCGCCGCGGCCGGCAAGTTCACCCTGATAGGCCAGATCGTCATGCGAAGGGTTCATGTGGCAAAGAACGGTATGGCGCAGATCCGCCCCCTCCCCGGCGACGATATCGAGGACCCTGTGCCCCAGCCGCAGCCATCCCGGCAGATGCACCATCAGGGGCAGGCCGGTGCGCACCTGCGCCCGCGCGGCGCCGCGCAGGGATTTCTCCTCTTCCGCGGTGAAATCGGCGGAAACGCCGATTTCACCGATCAGACCGATCCTGACGTCGGTGCCGTCGACGCCCTCAAGCGCCTCACGCACGATCTCGTCCGCAATGGCGTCGACGCTGAGGCCCGCCACCTTCCGGGGATGGGATGAGGCAAGGTAATAACCTGCTCCCATGACGATGTTGAGCCCGGTCGCCTCCGATATCCTTTTCAGGGCAGACGGGTTCCGGCCGATGCCCTGGCAGGTGGGCTCCACGACCGTGTGCCCGCCAGCGGCGGCGAAATCCTCCAACTCCGCGATCGCCAGCGGCTCGTCATCCAGGGTAATATTGTGCCTGTTGACGAAGGGATCCTGCCGCAACTCCCCAAGGATTTCCATGCAGACGAACCCATCCGCCAGATATTGCCGCTCCGGCGTCTTCGGCGCATGCCACCAGCACCGGCAATCATTGAGAATATGCTCGTGCATCAGCGTCACACCCAGCCGTTCTGCCGCGATCGGGCCGCGCACGGTCATGACGCTGCCGGAACGGACATGTCCTTCGGACAATTCTGAGGCCATGGCATCACCCCTTTCTTTTTCCGCCGAAGCGGAAATTGGTGGTGAAGATGCGTGTGTTGAGCCAGATGGCCGCAAGGATGATCGCGCCGGTGACGATCTGGGTGAAGAACGGCGAGATATGCATCAGGATGAGACCATTGCCGATCACCGCGATCGTCATGGTGCCGAGCACGGTGCCGAGAATGGTGCCGCGGCCGCCCATCAGCGACGTGCCGCCGAGAACAACCGCCGCCACCACCTGCAATTCGAAACCGACAGCCGCGTTGGAGGAACCGGAGCCGAGCCGGGCGGCGATGAGGAGACCGGCGATGGCGGATGCCACCCCGGCGCCCAGATAGACCGAAGCAAGTATCCACTTCGCCGGCATGCCGACGCGCCGCGCCGCCTCAAGATTGGAGCCGACGGCCACCACACGGCGTCCATAACGCGTGCTGGAAAGGATGATATAAGCAATCGCCGTCACGAATATTCCGATCAGCGCCGGAACCGGCACGCCCAGAAGATCGCCGCGGCCGAGATAGAAGAAGCCCGGCGCATCAGGTATCGGTATGGAATAACCCTGGGTGATATAGAGCGCCACACCACGCAGGATGGAAAGCCCCGCCAATGTGACGATGAATGCCGGAATGCCCTGATAGGCGATGAACCAGCCCTGCAGCAGGCCGAGCACCCCGCCCAATATCAGCATGGCCACCAGAACCAGGGGCCAGGCGTAACCCGCCGCCAGCAGAATGGCGCCGACGGCGTTGATCAGCGCCACCATGGAGCCGACCGAAAGATCGATGCCGCCGGTGATGATAACCAGCGTCATGGCAATCGAGACGATCAGGATCGGCGCGGCCTGGCGAATGACGTTCAAGAGATTGCCGGCCGTCAGAAACGTATCCGTCGTGGCGGAGAAAAACACCAGGCACAGGGCAAAAAATGCCGCGATCGACAGGACCTGCGCGTTTTCAGCGATAAAATCCGACAGCGGTGAGCCCTTGGCGCGTTCGGTATAGACGGTCAATGGCGTTGCCCTCCCACGATCAGCCGGACGAGGTCTTCGAGGCTGGTTTCGTTGATCTGCCGCTCGGCCACCTTGGTGCCTTCATACATGACCGCGATGCGGTCGCAGACACGGAACAGATCCTGAAGCCGATGGGTGATGAGAATGACGGAAACACCCTTCGCCTTGACACGGTTGATAAGAGACAGCACCGCCTCCACCTCCGCCACGGCAAGCGCCGAGGTGGGCTCATCCATGATCAGGACCTTTGGATTGAAGGAGGCTGCCCGCGCAATGGCAATGGCCTGGCGCTGGCCGCCGGAGAGCTTTTCCACCTTGGCGGTCAGGCGCGGAATGCGGATTTCCAGCGCATCCAGCATCTTGCGGGCCTCCGACAGCATGGTCTGCCGGTCGAGAAACGGTCCCCTGGTGATTTCGCGGCCGAGGAAGAGGTTGCCCACCACATCGATATGGTCGCACAGGCTCAGGTCCTGGAAGACCATTTCGATATTGCGGTTGCGGGCGTCGGCAGGGCCGGAAAGGCGAATGGTTTCGCCTTCCATCGTGATTGTGCCTTCGTCGGGAAGGTAGGTGCCGGAGATCACCTTGGTCAGGGTCGATTTGCCCGCGGCGTTGTCACCGACGAGACCGAGGCATTCTCCGGGAAAAATGTCGAGATCGACGCCGCGAAGCGCCTGATGCGAACCGAAGGTCTTGCGGATATTGCGCAGGGAAATGCGCGCTTCGCGACCGGGCTGCCGGGAGAGACTATCTCCCCCGGCCCCGTCGACAGCGCCTGGATGCTGTCCGGCGGCAATCATTTGAAAACCGCGCGGTAGGGTTCGACATTGGCCTTGGTAACGATCGTCACCGGCACGGCAATGGTCTTTTCGACCGTACCGCCATCCGCAAGCGTTTTCAGCGCCTTGACGGCGGCGGCACCCATGGCCGCAGGATCCTGCTGGATGACGCCCGCGACATAACCCGCATCGATGCCGGCGATGGCCTGCTTGGTCAGATCCCAGCCGAAAACCTTGATGTCCTTCTGCTTGCTCTGGCTTTCGACAGCGGCGACGGCGCCCAGAAGCGCCGGCTCGCCGGTGGCATAGATCGCCGTCATGTCCGGATTGCCGGTAATCAGGTTCTCGGCGGCGGAAAGCGCGGTGTCCTGCACATTCTGGCCATCGACGACGCCGGCCGCGGTGATGCCGGACTTGTCCTTGATGGTGTCTTCGAAACCCTTCTGGCGGATGTTCTGGATGAAGGAATTCAAAGCGCCGACCACGCCGATCTTCGCTTTGCCGCCCATGTCAGACGTCACATAGTCGAGGAAAAATTTCCCCATATCGGCGCCCGCCTTGCCGTTATCCACGCCGATCTGCGCCTTTTGCGGGCCTTCGGGCAGGATGGCGTCGATGGCGACGACCGGGATATTGGCGGCGGCCGCCTGTTTCACGGCCGGCATGATGCCGTTGACATCGATGGCGACGACGGCGATGCCGTCAACCTTCTGCTGGATATAGGTTTCGATTGCGCTGTTCTGGGCCGCCGGATCGTTATTGGCGTTAAAGATCACCAGCTTGACGCCCGCTTCCTTCGCAGCCTTTTCCGCGCCTTCGTTCATCTGGTTGAAAAACAGGGCCTGCTGGTTGATCTGCACCAGGGCGATGGTCTTTTCGGCGGCATTGGCAAGGCCAGCAGACAAAGTTGCGCCCGCAATGACCGTCGCAGCGAGAGCTGCGGAAACATATCGACGTTTGAAACTCATCATTCTCGTTCTTCCTCTGTTGGTTTTCGTTGCGTTTTATAAGGCCGCCGGCGGTGCAACGGATTCCCGCACGACGATTTCGACGGGCAGCAGTTCCTCCGACAGCAGCGGAGAGTCCTGATCCCAATTGGTTTCCAGAAGCAGCGACAAGGCGCGTTGGCCGATGGCGCTGACGGGCTGGCGAATGGCGGTCAGCGGCGGCGCGAAAAGATGCAGCGGTCCGACATCGTCGAACCCGATCATCGACACATCCTGCGGAATGCGCACGCCTTCGGCGCGCAGGACTTCGATAAACCCGATGGCGATTTCATCCGAGCTTGCGAATATCGCCGTCGCCGGACGCCCCTCCTCCAGGAAACGGCGGGCGGCGGCCCGGCCGAATTCGACCGTATATGCGCCGCAATATCTGGAAATCGACAGCTCTGCCGGCGCCACCCGCTCGCAAAGCGCGGATTTGAAGCCGCTGAAACGGCGTTCGGTACTGATCATGTCCTCGGGACCGCCGACATAAAGCACCCGGCTGTGTCCATGCTGCGCCAGATGCGCACCCGCCAGACGACCGCCCTGCTCGTTGTCGCAGAAGAGCTTCGGAACGATTGCGCCGGGCACATCCTCATCCACCACCACGACCTTGCCGGTCGTGTTGATGAGTTCCGCCAATTCATCCGTATTGGGATGGTTGGTGATAAAAACGAGGCCATCGACATGGTTGCGGGCCAGCAGTCGCAGATATGACAATTCGCGACCCGTGCGGTTCAGCGTGGCGAACAGCGATACGGCAAGACCGCGCCGATCGGCCTCCTCTTCCACGGCCGCGACGAGCATGCCGAAAAACGGATTACCGATATCGGGAACCACCAGGCCGATCGTATCCGAGCGCCCACGGCTCAAACGCCGGGCATGGGGGTTGGGGACATAATTGAGGTCGCGAATAGCGGCCTCGATACGCGTTTTTGTCTCCGCCGGCAGCTCCAGCGTGCCGTTCAGCAGTCGCGATATCGTCGCAACGGAAACGCCCGCCGCACGGGCAACGTCCTTCAGGCTGGTCGCAGGGTTTCGCGCCATCTTATTCCCATTTCCTGTTCCGCTCTTCGGGTCTTTTTTCGACCTCTCATCGGCTTGTAAATCGCTTTACTAAACCGGTTTACAAAGAAATCCAAAAGCCGGACGGAGTCAATACGGTTTCGTCGCTTCCATGAAAATTGCCCAAGGGCCAAGGTGTCGCCCGCTTGCCGCACAGCGCGGCGCAGCAGCGGACGTGACCGGATATCATCCGCGAAAATCGAAATGCTGCGAACCTTGCCCCACCCGCCGTCAGCCGAACCGGGGAATGATCGACAGGGCTGTGACACCTGCGATGCGGCGCTCAGGGTTCCGCTGCGGCAGATGGCTTCCCCAAGACGAAGCATGGAACAAGATCGCCCCGGCGCCGAACGCCGGGGCGGTTTCTAAAAAGCGGTCCGGAAGACGAAGTCTCGAGGTTCCGATGATTGCGGAGCGGGATTTGGACCCGCCCCGAAGCCCAGGGATTTTGCAGAGAGCGGGGCGCGGTTCACCGGACAGTTTCCAACCGCCTCGCCTTCGGGCATCCCGATCAGTCGGCATGCCGGCTGAGCGACGTATCCATCCGGTGCGGACGAAAACGCCGGCCGTTCAACCAAACAGCGCCAGACTGCTCTTCACCGTGACCCACACGCCCCAGAGCAGCGGAATGCCGACCGCAGCCCAGGCAAGCGCCGCCTTGGCGTCCAGCCCGCCGCGTCCGATGCCGAAGGAGCCTGTCGGGCCGGCATTGGCCGCCGCGGTCTTCGCCTGAAGCGCCGCGACCTCCGCATCCGACATGAACCACTTGTCCGAGAGAGGCCGCACCAGCGCATTGGCCACGAGGCCGATGGCCAGCATGCCCGCCAATATATACATGGTGCTGGTATAGAGCGCCGGTCCGGGCGCGACGCCGGCCGCGATCTGCGCTTCGCGGATATAGTTGACCACCACCGGGCCGGCGATGCCCGCCGTCGCCCACGCCGTCAGCAGGCGGCCATGGATCGCGCCCACGAACTGCGTGCCGAAAATATCGGCGAGATAGGCGGGTATGGTGGCGAAGCCGCCGCCATACATGGACAGGATAACGCCGAAGGCGAGCACGAACAGCGCCTTGGAACCCATGGTCGCAAGCGTCGGCGCCAGTGCGTAAAGAATGATGCCGAGAATGAAGAAGCAGAAGTAAGTGTTCTTGCGGCCGATCTTGTCGGACATCGACGCCCAGAAGAAGCGGCCGCCGATATTGAACAGGGACAGCAGACCAGTGAAGCCGGCCGCTATCGCCGCGATCTGCGCCTTCTGCCCGGCATCGAGATCCGCAAAACCCACGCCGGGCAAGCCGATCAGCGAGCCCGCGAAGATCTCCTGCAGCATGGGCGAGGCCATGCCGATGACGCCGATGCCGGCCGACACGTTGAGGCAAAGCACCGCCCAGATCAGCCAGAATTGCGGCGTCTTGTGCGCATCGCGCAGATGCACGTGGCGATGGGTTATCATCGCGCTCTTGGCGGCGGGCGCTGTCCAGCCCTCGGGACGCCAGCCCGCAGGCGGAATGCGATAACCGAAGGCGCCCGCCATCATGAAGACGAAATAGATCAGGGCCATGACGACGAAGGTCTGCCAGACGCCGACGGAGGCCTCGGTCTTGAAGGTATTCATCAGCAGGTTGGCGAGCGGCGCGCCGATCATCGCACCGCCGCCAAAGCCCATGATGGCCATGCCCGTCGCCATGCCGCGGCGGTCCGGGAACCATTTGATCAGCGTCGATACGGGCGAGATATAACCAAGGCCGAGACCTATGCCGCCGATGACACCCGCGCCGAGCCACATCAGCCAGAGCTGGTGCGTCATGACACCGAGCGCCGCAACGAGAATGCCGCCGCACCAGCAGCAGGCGGAGACGAAACCGGCCTTGCGCGGCCCCACCCGTTCCAGCCAGCCGCCCCAGATCGCCGCCGAGCAGCCCAGGAGAACGAAGAAGAGCGTATAGATCCAGCCGAGATCGGCCACGCGCCAGTTGCACTGCGTGGTGAAGAGCGCACCCACAAGGGTGAGGCTGGAGCAACTGGGGTCCGTCGCCGGCAGCGCTTTCGACAGCGGCAACCAGAAAACGCTGAAGCCATAGGCCATGCCGATGCATAAATGAATTGCCAGAGCCGCCGGCGGCACCAGCCAGCGATTAAAACCCGGTCTTGCTATGATCCTTTCGCGGTCCAGAAGCCCGGCCTGGGCCGCCTCTCCCGCTGTCGCACCTGCTACTGCCATCGACATTTCCTCCCTCGTGGATGTCTGGACGTGACGTTCACCCCCGCCGGGCGAACACCATTGCCACCGCACGTCCCCCGTGCGGTAAAACGTTTATCCGGCCCCGCCGTTCAGGCTCCACCGGTCTCCGGCACGCTCGGTTCGGACAGGGATTCGCCGGCGATCGGCCCCTTTCCGCCCGGCGCGCCCTTGCTGTCTTCGCCAAGCCCAACCGCATCTGCGGCCGGCGCGCCCGGCCGCCTGATCTGTGCAGACGCCGCCAAGACGAGCGGCAGGAAATCGCCGGCGCCGGCATCCACCATCTCGAAAAACCGGCGGCGCATGCGCGGCTCCCAGAACTTGTTGATATGCGTGGCAACCCCTTCGACGCGGATATTGTCCGGCTGGGACAGAAAAAACGTCGCGATCTGGTTCGCCATTCTCACCAGCTTTTCGTCGGTGTGATTGAGCAACATGGCTTATCCCCCCGCCGGCCGGCAGCCGGCGCCTTCGTTTTCCCACAAAACCGGAATTGCCCGGCCGGCCACCTATTCCGCCGCCTCGAGCTTGCCGGCGATCCGCCGTGAACGGCGGCCGAGCGCGTCATATTCCTCCTGCCACTCGGTCGGCCCGTTGGAGGGTGAAATCTGCACCGCCGTCACCTTATATTCCGGACAATTGGTGGCCCAGTCGGAAAAATCAGTGGTGATGACGTTTGCCTGCGTGCCGGGATGGTGGAAGGTCGTGTAAACTACGCCGGGAGCCACACGGTCCGTGATCAGCGCCCTGAGCGTCGTATCGCCCGAGCGGCTGGCGAGCTTCACCCAGTCCCCGTCCTTGACGCCGCGCTGTTCGGCATCGTGCGGATGGATTTCCAGCCGGTCCTCCTCGTGCCAGACGACGTTTTCGGTGCGCCGTGTCTGGGCACCGACATTATATTGCGACAGGATGCGGCCGGTGGTGAGCAGCAGCGGGAACCGCGGACCGGTGCGTTCATCCGTCGCCACATATTCGGTGCGGATGAACTTGCCCTTGCCACGCACGAAACCGTCCACATGCATGATGGGCGAGCCCTGCGGGAACTTCTCGTTGCAGGGCCATTGCACCGAACCGTTCCGCTCGAGATAGTCGTAGGAAACACTGGCGAAACTTGGTGTCGTCGCCGCGATCTCGTCCATGATCTCGGACGGATGCACATAGTTCCAGGCAAGCCCCATGGCCTGCGCCAGCTTCTGGGTCACTTCCCAGTCCGCATAGCCGTTCTTCGGCGACATGACCTTGCGGACCCGGTTGATGCGGCGCTCGGCATTGGTGAAGGTGCCGTCCTTCTCAAGGAAGGTGGAGCCCGGCAGGAAGACATGCGCGTAATTCGCGGTCTCGTTCAGGAACAGGTCGTGCACCACCACACATTCCATTGCCGCAAGACCGGAGGACACGTGCTTCGTGTCCGGGTCGGACTGAAGTATATCCTCGCCCTGAATATAGATGCCCTTGAAACTGCCGTCCACGGCCGCGTCGAGCATGTTGGGAATGCGCAGCCCAGGCTCGTTATTCAGCCTGACGCCCCAGAGCTTCTCGAAAATGTCGCGGGTCGCATCGTCGGAAATGTGCCGGTAACCCGGCAGTTCATGCGGGAAAGATCCCATGTCGCAGGAGCCCTGGACATTGTTCTGTCCGCGCAGCGGATTGACGCCCACGCCGGGGCGGCCGATATTGCCCGTGGCCATGGCGAGATTGGCGATCGCCATCACCGTGGTCGAGCCCTGGCTGTGTTCTGTCACACCAAGCCCGTAATAGATGGCGCCATTACCTCCCTGCGCATAAAGACGCGCGGCCCCGCGCAAATCCCCGGCCGGAACACCGGTGAAACTTTCGGTTTCTTCCGGGCTGTGCTGAGGCTCCGCAACAAAAGCGGCCCAATCCTCGAATTCCGACCAGTCGCAGCGTTCGCGGATGAAGGCCTCGTTGAACAGCCCTTCCGTGACGATCACATGGGCGAGGGCCGTCAGAACGGCGACATTGGTGCCGGGTTTCAGCGGCAGGTGGAAGGACGCCTCCACATGCGGGCTGCGCACGAGATCGATGCGGCGGGGATCGATGACGATCAGTTTTGCGCCCTGCCGCAGCCGTTTTTTCAGCCGGGACCCGAAGACTGGGTGACCGTCGGTCGGATTGGCGCCGATGACCACGACGACGTCGGAATGCTCCACGCTGTCGAAATTCTGCGTGCCGGCGGATGTGCCGAAAGCCTGCCCGAGGCCGTAGCCGGTGGGCGAGTGGCAGACGCGGGCGCAGGTATCGACATTATTGTTGCCGAAGCCGGCGCGGACGAGTTTCTGGACCAAAAAGGTCTCCTCGTTGGTGCAGCGCGACGACGTGATGCCGCCGATGGACTCCCGGCCGTAACGCCCCTGAATCCGCCGGAATTCGGAGGCGACGTGGGAAAAGGCTTCCTCCCACGTTACTTCGCGCCACGGATCGCTGATCTTCTCGCGGATCATGGGATTGAGAATGCGGTCCCTGTGGCTGGCGTAACCATAAGCGAAACGCCCCTTGACGCAGGAATGGCCGCGATTGGCCTGACCGTCCTTCCACGGCACCATGCGCACCAGCTCCTCCCCGCGCATTTCCGCCTTGAAGGAACAGCCGACGCCGCAATAGGCACAGGTGGTGACCAGCGAATGTTCCGGCTGGCCGATCTCGATCACCGATTTTTCGGTCAGCGTCGCCGTCGGACAGGCCTGCACGCAGGCGCCGCAGGAAACGCAGTCGGAATCGAGAAAGGCCTCATGTGCGCCGGGCGACACCCGGCTTTCGAAACCGCGCCCCTCGATCGTCAGCGCAAAGGTGCCCTGCACCTCCTCGCAGGCACGCACGCAACGCGAACAGACGATGCATTTGGAGGGATCATAGGTGAAGTAAGGATTGCTTTCGTCCTTCGGCATCCAGCGGGCGTTGAGGTCGCCATCACCGCTACGGGCCTTGACATGATTGTCGCCTTCATAACCGTAGCGCACATCACGCAGGCCGACCGCGCCCGCCATGTCCTGCAATTCGCAATCGCCATTGGCCGCGCAGGTCAGACAGTCGAGCGGGTGATCGGAGATGTAAAGCTCCATGACACCCTTGCGGATCTGCTTCAACCGCTCCGTCTGCGTGTGCACGACGAGACCGGGCGCCACCGGCGTGGTACAGGAGGCGGGGGTGCCGTTGCGGCCCTCCACCTCGATGAGACAGAGCCGGCAGGAACCGAAGGCATCCACCATATCGGTGGCGCAAAGCTTCGGAACATCGATGCCGGCTTCGCGCGACGCGCGCATGATCGACGTTCCCGCCGGAACCGTCACCTCCCGGCCGTCGATGGTCAGGGTAACCATATCCTTCGAACGGGATTTCGGGGTGCCATAGTCAAATTCAGAAACAAGGGCCATGGTTTTACTCCGCCGCTTCAACACGTGGGATGGGGGCAAAATCTTCCGGGAAATGCCGCAGCGCGCTCATGACGGGATAGGGCGTGAAACCGCCAAGCGCACAGAGCGAACCGTATTTCATGGTTTCGCAGAGGTCCTCGAGCAGCGCCGTGTTCCGTTCCCGCTCGATGCCCAACGCGATCTTGTCCACCGTCTCGACGCCGCGGGTGGAACCGATGCGGCAGGGCGTACACTTGCCGCAGCTTTCCACGGCGCAGAATTCGAGCGCGAAGCGGGCCTGCCGGAGCATGTCCGCGGTGTCGTCGAAAACCACGATGCCAGCATGTCCGATAAGGCCGCCGGCCGCGGTAAAGGCCTCGTAATCGAAGATCGTGTCGAACAGCGACACCGGGAAATAGGCGCCGAGCGGGCCGCCCACCTGCACCGCCTTGACGGCTGCGCCCGTCAATGTGCCGCCGCCGATATCGTTGACAAGCTGACCGAGCGTCAGGCCGAAAGCGGTCTCGTAGAGCCCGCCATGGCGAATATTGCCCGCCAGCTGGATGGGGATGGTGCCGTGCGACCGGCCGACACCGAAATCGCGATAAAAGGCCGCTCCGCGATCCATGATCACCGGGATGGAGGCAAGCGAAATCACATTGTTCACGACCGTCGGTTTTCCGAACAGGCCCTGCAACGCCGGCAGCGGCGGTTTTGCCCGCACCGTTCCGCGCTTGCCCTCCAGGCTGTTCAGAAGCGATGTTTCCTCGCCGCAGACATAGGCGCCCGCCCCCATGCGCACCTCAAGTTCGAAGGGCCTGCCCGAACCCAGAACGGACGCGCCGATCATGCCCTCTCCGCGGGCGATCTCAATCGCCCGCTCCATCGTCCTGACGGCATGCGGATATTCCGAACGGGTGTAGATGAAACCTTTCGTCGCGCCGACGGCAAGAGCCGCGATCGCCATGCCTTCGATCAGCACGAAGGGATCGCCCTCCATGATCATACGGTCGGCGAACGTGCCGCTATCGCCCTCATCGGCATTGCAGACGATATATTTCTGATCCGCCGCCGCATCGGCAACGGTCTTCCATTTGATGCCGGTGGGGAAGCCTGCACCGCCGCGCCCGCGCAGGCCGCTTTCCGTCACCTGCGCAACGATGTCGGAAGGCGCCATGGCAACGGCTCTTTCCAGGCCCTTCATGCCCTGATAGCTGCGATAATCCTCAAGCGACAGCGGATCCGTCACGCCGCAGCGCGCAAAGGTCAGCCGCGTCTGGCTCTTCAGGAACGGAATTTCCTTCGTTGGCCCAAGACAGAGCGGATGGTCGCCGCCGGACAGAAAATCCGCGTCGAACAGGGCGGCCACGTCCGAAGATCCGACTGGCCCGTATGCGATCCGCCCGCGCGCCGTGCGCACTTCCACCAGCACCTCCAGCCAGAGCAGGCCGCGTGAACCATTGCGAATGATGTGAACGTCCAGATGCCGCGCGGCGGCTTCACGGGCGATCGCATCGGCGACGCGATCAGCACCCACGGCGAGCGCCGCGGAATCGCGGGGAACGAAAACGGTGACGGTCATCGGCGTGCCTCCGCCAGAATGTCGCCAAGACAGTTCTCATCCAGCCGGGCATGCAGCTCACCATCCAGCATCAAGGCCGGGGCCTGCGCACAGAGCCCGAGACAGAAAACGGGTTCGAGCGTGACGGAACCGTCCGGCGCGGTTTCGTGCCAGTCGAGGCCAAGCCGGTTCCTGATGGTGTCCGCAAGAGGCTCGCCGCCCATCGACTGGCAAGCCTCGGCGCGACAGAGCTTGAGGACATGCCGGCCTGCCGGGTGATCGCGAAAATCGGGATAGAATGTGACGACGCCATGCACTTCGGCGCGCGATACATTCAGGGCAGTGGCAACGATCTGCTTGGCGCTTTCCGGTATGTAGCCGAATTCATCCTGTATCGCATGCAGGATGGGCAGCATCGGCCCTTCCAGATGCAGCAGATCGTCAATGATGGCGGCAATACGGGCCGCCTCGTCTGCGGCGACCGCACGAATGTTCATGAGCCAGTCCTCCCAAACCGACGGTTGCAGGAACGGCTAAAAGCGGAAACACCGCCACCTTCGCCCATCCTGCTTTCACACGTCAGAATGGCGAGATCGGCAAGATCAGGTCAATAAAGTGTTTCCGTCAATCGATAGGGTTTTCCTATCAAAAACCCGCTCCGCTGCTCGCTGACGCGCCTCGTGGAGAAGCGCCGAGACCAGCGGCGTATGCGGTTCCCGATGGGTGGCAATCATGCCGACAAGATGTTCGGCATCTGGCTCGCGGATGGGAATTATTCGTATCTGTTTTGGAAAACCGAATGATTCCGCTATGTTACGCGGCATTATCGAAGACCATTTGCCAGTACGGATATGGGAAAACAACACGATCATGGAATTGGATTCCAGGGTCGGCTTCACCTCCGCCCCCGCTTCCGCCATGTGCTTGTTGATAATACGGCGGTTCTGCATGTCCGAAGTCAATAGGCAAAGCCGAAGGCCGGCCACCTGCTTCCAGGTCACGCTTTCCTGATCGGCGAGCGGCGTACCGGCGGCTGCAATCAGGTGATATCGCTCCGAATAAAGCGGAACCGTCGTCACCCGCCCCAGGGGTTCGTTGTCGAGATAACTGATTCCCGCATCGATCTCGAGATTTTCGATCTGGCTCAAAACCTGCAGCGAGGTGCGGGACGTCACGGAAAATGTCACTGCCGGATGGCGGGCCTGGAAGGACTCGGTCAATCGCGGCACCATGGCCAGCGCGGTCGGAATAACCGCCAGGCGGATATGCCCGGCCAGCCCCTTGCGCACCGCGCGCATTTCCTCGCGCATGGTGCGGGTATCGGCAACAATGCGCCGCGCCCATTCGAGAACGCGCTGGCCCTCCGGCGTCAACCCCTGGTACCGCGCCGCCCTGACCACCAGCACGACGCCCAGTTGATCCTCCAATTGCCGGATCGCGGCGGAGAGGGTCGGCTGTGAAACGCCGCATTCTTCCGCAGCCCGCCCGAAATGCTCAGCACGCGCCAGCGCGATAAAAAACTCCAGCTTGTCGATCATGCGCCCTCCCACGCAACACGCAGCCTTCCCAAAGCAGCGCAGAAAGAGAGACTAGAGCCACTCCGGACTTATCGCAAACGGCGGCCGGCATTTTGGCGCGCCGGGCATGGCAGCGTGCCAGCGCCTGCGCCGGACAGCCGGGGACATTCGGGGTCGTCATCGCCCTCCTCACCTGCAAATAGACGTCGACCGGGTGATCATTCGCAAAGGCGTGCGCTTTGGGCCGGCTCACCCGCCATCCGGTTCGAGGAAATCGGAAATCGCCGGTGCCTTGAGGACGAACTGGCGATCCGAAGTAATGTAATTGTCGGCGTGCAGACGGGCGATCGGCTGGTATCGGTCAGGGTCGACATAACACCCCTCTTCATCGAGGCAGCGCCTGTGGACATGCATGTGCACCACCTCGCCGAGGACAAGCGTGCGGCGCGGATAGTCGATCAGACGCTCCACCCGGCATTCGAAGGCGCAAGGCGATTCCGCCGCGAAACTGGCATCGATCCTGCCGCAGGGCGTCGCAGTCAGCCGTGCCATGGAAAGCTCGTCGACCTCGCTGTCGAAACCGAGGCCGCAGACGAGCATCTGTTCGGACAGCGCCATATCGACCATGTTGACGACAAATTCGCCGGTGCGGCGAATATTGGCCATCGTATCCTTCTCTTCGCCCGTAACACGCGGCTGGATGCCGAGGACGACGATCGGCGGATCATGCGAAAAAACGTTGAAGAAGCTCATCGGCGCGGCATTGTTATGGCCTGCCGCCGAGCGTGTCGTGACAAGCGCTATCGGCCGAGGGCCGATAAAATTCGTCAACAGACGATAGCGGCTCTGCGGCTCAAGCGCAGTAAAATCAAATTCCATGGGCGCCCCTGATTTATTGTATACAATAATATTTCATATTGCAGACAATTTCTCAATCGCCTTCCGTTCCGGATGGTCCATTTTACCGCGACAGATGCCGAGGCTTCAAAGAAGACGCGGCAACCACGCGCATTTTCCGGCCCTCCAGATGCAGCGGCCGGTCATGGGGAGACTGTCCATAATGGCAAAAACTCCCCGGCCTGGAGGGTCCGGGGAGCAAACCTGACATCATGTCAGGAACTTTGACTGGAGCTAGTGACTCACCCGTTCGGAAACGGGGTGGATCTGAGTTGTCTAACCCGGTTTATGTTTTTTGGTTTTGCAGGCTATTAGAAAGCGCGCTGGAGACGAACGAAACCGGTCCAGCTGTCGCCACCGCCTCTGACGCCTTTGGTGCCGTCTACGTCCTGATAGGTAACCGAAACGAGCGTGGAAAGGCCGGAAGTGATCTTGTAGCCAGCAGCAACGCCAGCACGCCATGCATCGCGATCGCCTACGAAGTCGTTGTTGGCGCCAATGTCGATCGTGCCGAAGTACTGGAAGCCGGGGGTGATGGTCAGCTTGTCAGTTGCCTTGATGGAGTACTCGGCAGCAACGGACCATTCGGATTCTTCGTAGTAGTAGTTGGCACCGGAAGCCCATACGCCCGAGATGCCGAAGGTGCCGGGGCCGATATCAGCCGTAACAATGGCGCGGATTGCGCCTTCTTCCTGGTTCGTATCGTAGCCGCCGAGCAGGCTGGCCTTAACGCCGCCGAACTTGGCGCCGATGATACCGCTTACGCCGACGTCATTGGTCGCGCTCTTGAACGAGCCACCCTTGGGAACGCCGAGTTCAGAAGTACCCTTACGTGCACCTTCAAGTTCTTCAACTGCAACGCCAACATAGAAGGAACCAGCGTCGTAGGTGTAACGGATGGCGTTCAGGCGGGTTCTGTTGGAGCTGAGCTGGTCATACTCGCCGGAGAGACCGTCATCCCACCAGTTGTAGTAATAACCGACCTTCAGGCCGCTCAGTTCGATGAAAGCCTGGTCAAGAATGGCACCCTTGCTGGTGTCGTTGTCAGCTTCGGCTCGCAGACCGATGTAGCCGCGCAGAGCGCCAAGCTCGGTGTCGGTGCGGGTGTCGATGTTGAACTGTCCACGCGAGAACGAGTTCCAGTCGGACGAACCGGACTTGTTGCGACCGAAATCCGTCTGGAAACGAACGTAACCGTCGAACTTCAGGCAGGTTTCGGTGCCGGGGATGTAGAAGAAGCCGGTGCCGAAAGCGTCGCAGACGCGAACATATTCCATGGGCTCGGGCTCGGCAGCGACGATGGCGTCAGCGGCCTGGGCGCCGGATACGGCTGCGAGAGCTGCAGCGGAGCCGATCAGAAGGCTCTTGATGTTCATTTGTAATCTCCAGTCAAAAATTTTTCAACGAATGCGCAAATTTGAGGGCTGGTCTTTCCCTGCCGCCCGCTTCCCTGCGCTGATTCAGCAAATGACAGAAACCGCAGCAGACTCGCAATTTAAATCGGCGGAATACAAATATAATAAAAGTACGCAATCGCGCTCAGTAGTAAAATTACAACAAGTAAATAGTTTAAAATATAATAATTTCATTATTTATTTTCAAATAACAGTATTTATTACTTTATTCCAATGATATTTATTTCGAATTTTCTTTAATTATAAAAACAACAATAATCACCACCGCGCCCCTCCCGCCATGGAGATGGGCAATGGAGGTCAGGGCGCCTGCACCATATTGCAATGGAAAATATCCGGGTGATGCGGACACCCGGCACCGGCGGCCGATCGGAACGGGGTGCCGAATCTGGCTATCGACGATCGCGGGAAGCGCCGGTGGGGAATGCCGTGGCGTTGCGCAGCATGGTTTCGATCCCGCCCGCCTGGACCGGGCGGCTGAAATAATAACCCTGCCCATAGGGGCAGCCGGCGCCGCACAGAAAGGCTGCCTGTTCGGCGGTCTCAACTCCTTCGGCTATGACATCGATGCCGAGCGAACCGGCAAGCTGGATCATGATCGAGACGATGGCGCTATCCTTGGTCTTTTCCGGCAGATGGGTGAGGAAGGAGCGGTCTATCTTCATGCAGGATAGCGGGAAGGTCTTGAGCATGCCGAGGCAGGAATAACCGATGCCGAAATCGTCCAGTGCCAGGCTGACGCCCATCTGCTTGATGGCGCGCATGATCCGCACCGATGTGTCGACATCCTGGATGATGAGCGTTTCGGTGATTTCGATTTCCAGCAGCGACGGTGAAAGACCGGTTTCCTTCAACACCGAGCGGATCTGTTCCACCAGCCCGCCCTGAAATTGCCGGGGCGAGATATTGACCGCCATCTTGACGGGCGGCAGGCCGGCGGCCGCCCAGGCCCGAGCCTGACGGCAGGCTTTCTTCAGGATGGTTTCCCCCAGTTCGACGATGAGGCCGGTTTCTTCCGCCAGGCCGATGAATTCGGAAGGTCCCAGCAGGCCGTCCACCGGGTGCTGCCAGCGCACCAGCGCCTCCACCCCGCTGATGCGGCCGGTGACAAGATCGACCTGCGGCTGGAAATGCAGGATAAATTCGTCCCGCTCCACCGCCCTGCGCAATTCCTCGATGCGGGTGAACTTCTTCTTCAAATCCTCCGCCATGCGTGGCGTGAAGGTGGCGATACCATCCCGGCCGTCACGCTTGGCCTCATACATGGCGAGATCGGCGGCGGCGACGATTTCCGCCGTGGTTCCCCCATGTTCCGGAAAAAAGGCCATGCCGATGCTGCAGGTGACCTTGATATCGAAATTACCGATGCGCAGCGGCTGCGACACCGCCGCCCGGATACGCTGCAGACGGCTTTCGAAGCCCTCCCTCCGCTTTTCCAGGATGATGACAAATTCGTCTCCGCCCACCCGCAGCACGAGATCGTTGCGGCTGAGGCTCTCGGCGATGCGTTCCGCCGTCTTCGACAGCAGCGCATCGCCGACGCTGTGACCGAGCGTATCGTTGATCTGCTTGAAATTGTCGAGATCGAGAAAGCCGATGCCGACCTTACGCTTCGCCTTTGCCGCCGCCGCCAGTATTTCCGGCAGGCGCGTATCGAGAAAACGGCGGTTGGGCAGCCGGGTCAGCATGTCGTGATCGGCCAGAAAGGCGATATGCTCGGCGGCGCGTTTCCGGTCGATCGCCAGCCCCGCCATGCGCGCCGCCGCCCCGATGAATTCCACCAGCGCCGCATCCGGCGTCCGGCCCGCCAGCATGCACCAGACAAAACCATGCGCCCTGCCTTCGCTGGCGGGGATATCGAAGCTGAAGGCCGTATTGTCGCCTGGATAGCGGACGGCCTCCGGGTCGCTGACGGTGGAAATAAGCGCGGTCAATCCCGCATGCGGCCGCAGCGCCGGCGAGGCGTAGATGGAAGGCTCCCGCGGCGCCGCCTCAAATACCCGCACCGCGCAGGCAAGCCCGGTGGCGAGGTTCTCGATCTCCTTGACGAATTCCTCGAGAAAATCCTCGATCCGCGCCGCCGCGACGATCATTTCCAGAATA
Organism: Agrobacterium sp. NPDC089420; assembly: GCF_044900305.1. Lineage (NCBI taxonomy): Bacteria > Pseudomonadati > Pseudomonadota > Alphaproteobacteria > Hyphomicrobiales > Rhizobiaceae > Agrobacterium > Agrobacterium sp. NPDC089420. The sequence continues at coordinate 100,165 of NZ_JBJDMY010000010.1, forward strand.
TGCGCCTGTGCCTGCAGCAACCTTTCCGAGGCCTTTTTCTGGGTTATGTCCCGCGACGCACCGACCACGCCAATGATGTTTCCGGCCTTGTCCCGCAACGGCACGCGCGACATCATCAGCCAGCGGTCGATATCGCCGCGCATGGCGCGTTCCTCATAACCGAGGTCCGGCTCTCCGGTGCGCATGACCCGCGCTTCGGTATCGGGAATGCCGGCACGGCGCGCCACCTCGCCATGAATGTCGTAATCGGTGAGACCGATCAGCTCCTCGACGCTGTCGAAGCCGTTTTCGGTGACGATCGCGCGGTTGGCGAAAAGGAAGCGGCCTTCCAGATCCTTGGCATAGATGAAATCCGGCACATGGTCGATCATCGCTTCCAGAAGCACATGCCGATCGGATGGGCTGGTGTTTTCCGTCGTTGCGGCAGAGACGGACGGTGCGACGCCGCGCTTTTTTCGCGACATCCGGTTCTGCACGGGTGTCTTCGGGCCTTTGGAACGCACCTCTCCGCCTCATTACTTTATAAGGAAGCAGAATAGTAGGATTATACGTATTATATAATCATGAACGAAGGCGAGATTGATACCAAACGGCGTGACAAAAGCCACGCCGCTCGAGGGCCGGCAAAAGCGAAAAATTCTCCGCTGTCATGCGGGTCTTAAACCGACCGTGAGCCGGCATCCAGCCACGGCGCATCTGCGCCGTGAGAAGAAAGCTGGTTGCGATAAACCGGGCGGTTCAGTGCCGGCAGATCGAAAAGGCTGCCTCAAACCACCGGTGTCGGCAGCTCCTTGCCGGCAAAATGCGCATCGAGATTGGCGAGAACCAGATCGGCCATGGCGCGCCGCGTCTGGTGCGTGCCGCTGCCGACATGCGGGGCGAGCGTAACGCTGTCGAAGGCGAAGAGCGCTTCCGGCACGCGCGGCTCATCCTCGAAGACATCCAGCGCCGCGCCGCCGATGGTGCCGTTCGAAAGCGCCTCGACCAGCGCCTTCTCATCCACCAGCGAGCCGCGCGCCACATTGACGAGCACGCCCTGCGGTCCAAGCGCCTTGAGCACATCCGCATTGACGATATGGCGCGTTTCGGCGGTGGCGGCGGCGGCAATGATCAGCACGTCGCAATTGGCGGCCAGTTCTTCGATGCTGCCGTAATAATCATAGGCGACATCGCGGCGGTTTCTGGCGGTGTAGGAAATCCGCGCGTCAAAACCTTCGAGCCGCTTTGCGATTGCCTGACCGATGCGGCCGAGGCCGAAAATACCGTAACGGCGGCCGGCCACGCGGGTCGCAAGCCCCATGTCGCCCTTCAGCCACTGCCCGGTGCGCACATGCTGGTCCGCCTGCGGCAGCTTGCGCGCCTGCGCCAGAACCAGACCGAGCGCGAGATCGGCGACATCGGCCGTCAGCACGTCAGGCGTATTGGAGACGCGGAAACCCCGACGTTTCGCCTCCGTCAGATCGACCTTGTCGAAACCGACGCCGTTGATGGCGACGATTTCGAGATTGGGAAGTGCGGCGCCGATATCCGCCGGCAGGCCGATATGGCCGCCGGTGACGACGCCGCGGATCGCGCCGCCCTTTTCAGCAAGGAATGCCGTCTTGTCTGCCGCTTCGAACAGGCGGTGCACGCTGAAGCGCTGCGCGAGTTCTTCTTCCAGTGCCGGGATGAGCGGGCACAGTTGCACGATTTCAGTGGTCATGGATCTTCCTTTGCGCCGGTGAATTACTTCACATCGGCCTTGACGAATTGCCGGAGTTCCGGCGTTTGCGGATTGGCGAAGAGTTCGGTCGAGCGGCCCTGCTCCCAGATCTTGCCCTTGTGCATGAAGATGGTTTCGGTCGCCACGCGGCGCGCAAAGGCCATTTCATGGGTCACGAGGATCATGGTCATGCCGCCCTTGGCGAGGTTTTCCATGACCGTCAGCACTTCCTCGGTGAGTTCCGGGTCGAGCGCCGAGGTCACCTCGTCGAACAGCATCACCTTCGGCCGCATGGCAAGCGAACGGGCAATCGCCACGCGCTGCTGCTGGCCGCCGGACAGCTGGTCGGGATAGGAATCGAATTTCTCGGACAGGCCGACGAGTTGCAGGACCTCGCGGGCGATATCCCTGGTTTCCGATTTCGCCACATCCTTGACGATGCGTGGCGCAAGCATGATGTTTTCACCGACCGTCAGATGCGGAAAAAGATTATAGCTCTGAAAGACGATGCCGACATCGGTGCGCAGCTTGCGCAGCGCCTTGGCATCTTCGCCGATCGCATGGCCGGCGATTTCGATGCGGCCCGAATTGATCTTTTCCAGCCCGTTCATGCAGCGCAGCAGCGTGCTCTTGCCCGAGCCGGAGCGGCCGATGAGGGCAAAGACTTCACCACGGCCGACCGAAAGCGACACGCCTTTGAGGACTTCCAGAGCGCCAAAGCTCTTGTGAACGTTTTCAACGATTACTTCCGGCATGAAGCCTCCTTTCCAGCCAACGCGACAGCTGGGACAACGGGTAGCAGACGATGAAATAAAGCACGGCCACGGCGACGAAGACGCGGAACGGCTGGAACGTGGCATTGTTGATGAGCTGCCCCGCTCTCGCCAGTTCGACGAAACCGATGATCGATGCGATGGACGTATTCTTGACGACCTGAACGGCAAAACCGACAGTCGGCGGCAGGGAAATGCGGATCGCCTGCGGCAGGATGACGTAGCGATATTGCTGGGCGCGGGTCAGCGCCAGCGATTCCGAGGCTTCCCATTGCTGCTTCGGCACCGCCTGGATGCAGCCGCGCCAGATTTCGGCGAGATAACCGGACGTATAGATGGTCATCGACGCGCCGGCGGCAAAGAGCGGCGGCAGCTCCAGTCCGGCAAGGCTGAGGCCGTAATAGGACAGGAACAGGATCATCAGCACCGGAATGCCCTGAATGACCTGGATATAGGTGCCGGCGGCAATGCGCAGCAGCTTGTTATCCGAGGTGCGGGCGAGCGCGATGAAAAAGCCGACGATACCGCCGCCGATAAGGGCAATGATCGTCAGAAGCACGGTCCATTGCAGGGCGGTCAAAAGGAAGCCGAATTCGTTCCAGCCGAAAGTTCGAAGAGTCATGACTGCACCTCCGGCAAAGCGGTCATCGTCTTGCGGGCGACGCGGCGGCCGAACAGCCACATGCCGACGAGGGCAAGGATGAGCCGCAGGCTGAGCGCCAGCGCCAGGTAGATGAGCGTGACGACGATATAGACCTCGAAGGAGCGATAGGTCTGCGATTCCACGAAGGCTGCGGCGGCCGCAAGCTCATGGGTGGAGATGGCCGAACATATGCTCGACGCCAGCATCATCAGCACGAACTGGCTGCAGAGCGATGGATAGACCTTGGCAATCGCCGGCACGATGATGACGTGGCGGTAGATCTGGTACTTCGTGAAGCCAAGCGCTTCGCCAGCCTCGATCTGCGACTTGTGCACCGCCTCAATGCCGGCGCGGATGATTTCCGTCGAATAGGCGGCAAGGTTGATCGTCATGCCGATCAGCGCCGCCGTATCCGCACCGACACGAAAGCCGAGGCCCGGGAGACCGAAATAGACGATGAAAAGCTGCACCAGGAACGGCGTGTTGCGGATGATTTCCACATAACCGTCGACGATGATGCGGACGATGCCGCCCTTGATGGACCGCAGCGACGCCAGAAGAATGCCGAAAGCGCAGCCCAGCACGATGGACAGGACCGACAGCTTGATCGTCAGCCATATGCCATTCAGAATTTCAGTCTGATATTGGGCGAGCGCGCCGAATTGAAAAGTATAGGACATGCGTCACTCCGTTGACATTTCCCGGCCCGCCGGAAGTCTTCCCGGCGGGCGCGTTGAAAGGCTCAATCAGAAGCTTGGCAATTGCGGCAGCGGACGGCCGGTCCATTTGACCGAGATACGGTCGAGATCGCCCGACATCTTCATGAGGTAGATGGAGGTGTTCAGCCATTGCCGCAGCTCGAAATCCTCAAGCTTTGTCGCCATGGAATTGCCCTGCTGGAAGAAGGTGAAACCAACCTGCAGACCGGCTTCCGGGCGCTGCTTGATGATCGCTTCGCCAACCGTGGACGGCAGGGCGACAGCATCGACCTGACCGGCGAGCAGGGCCTGGGCGCTGGTGGAATCGTCTTCGTAAACGACGATTTCAAGACCTTCGACATTGGCCTTGCGCAGCGCGGTTTCCTGCGAGGAGCCGCGATTGACCGAAACGCGCTTGCCCTTGAGGCTGTCGAGATTTTCGAACTTCTGGTCCTTGCCCGAGATGATGTCCATGTTGAAGGCGCTGTAGGGCTGCGTGAACATCACGGTCTTGGCGCGCTCGCCGGTCGGCGCAAGCGTCGCGACAAGGAAATCGACCTTGCCGGTCTGGAGTGCCGGAATACGCGCGGGCGGCGTCAGCGGCACCAGTTCCACCGGCAGCGACAGATAGGTGCCGATGAGATTGGCGACATCCACGTCATAACCGGAAGGATTGCCCTTCTCGTCCACCATGCCCATCGGCGGAGCACCGGTCAGAACACCGATCTTGACCTTGCCGCGCGCCGTGATCTCGCTGAGCGAGACGGCATGGGCGGCTGTGCTGGCGGCAAGCGTTGCTGCGGCAACACCGACGGCGACGGTCACGTTCTTCAGAAATCTGGATATGCTCATGGTTTCTCCTCCAACCTTATTGTGGCTGCCCGAAGCGGAACAGCGATCTTGTACAAAGCGAAAAATGTTCTCGATAACATTTCAACGCAAATGACAAAAAACTCCTCCCAAGACACCGCAAATGCACGAAACCTTATGAACTCCTCATGAAATTCAATAATTTCTGCTGGTTATCGATTTTCCTCTCATCGACACCGTTTCACGTTCTTGGCAGGATCAATAATGCATGTTATCGGTATCATTGCAAGTCCGATCTACAGAACTGTTGCATCGGACATTCATTCGGGAGGAAACCATGTATACACGCTCGGCAATTTTCGAAGGCAGGATCCACCCCGGCCGAGAGGAGGAGTTTTTCCGCATCGTCGAGGAAAAACTGCTGCCGGTCTGGAAACGCATGCCGAATGCGCAGGCCGTGCGGGTGATGCGCACCGAACGCACCGATCCCGATGCAGCCTCGATCATCATGGTGCAGGAAATCGACTATCCTTCGATGGAAGCCGTGGAGGAAGCGCTGGTCTCGCCGGTCCGGTTGGAAGGCCGGGTGCTGACGGACGAGATGATGAGCATGTGCGACGGACGTTTTTACCATCTGGTCTATAGCCGCGTCGCATAAATCCGGTGCACGCCGCATCGATCCGCAATCATACGGCGTGCTTTCCCTTGATATCTTCGTGTATGTCTTGTCCTGAAACGGTTCGAATTTAGGGAGACATGCTTTGGTGGAGCGCACGCCCTTGGCCGCAGCGTTAGTCACGTCAAAAAAAGCAACCATGAGCGACGTCTCGAAACTCGCGGGCGTCTCCAAGATGACCGTTTCGCGGGTGCTGGCCGATCCTGCCCTGGTGTCGGAAGAGACACGCCAGAAGGTAATGAAGGCCATCGAGAAGCTTGGTTATGTGCCGGACCGGATCGCCGGTTCGCTGTCTTCCCGGCGCACCAATTTCATCACCGCCATCCTGCCGACGCTCACCAACTCCAACTTCGCCGACAGCGCCCAGGGGCTCGCCAAGGCGCTGCGCGCCGCCGATTACCAGTTGCTGATCGGTTATACGATGTATGACCTGCAGGAAGAGGAGCGCGTCATCCGCACCATGATGGAGCGCCGTCCCGATGCCATCGTCGTCGCCGGCACGGTGCATACCAAGATGGCGAGCGAAGTTCTGATGCGCGCCGGCATTCCGATCGTGGAAATATGGGATGTCCCCGAACACCCGATCGACCATGCGGTTGGCTTTTCCAATTACGAAGTGGGAAGAAACGCTGCCAAATATCTGATATCGCTTGGTTTAAAGCGAATAGGCGCACTCGGCTCCCGGGCTGACGGCGCTGTGAACGACTGGCGCGGCGAAAGCCGTCTCGTCGGGTTTGCGGCAGCGTTGCGCGAAGCCGGCATTTCCGACGATCTCATCATCCGCGAAGGCAGCGCACCGGTCTCCTACGACCACGGGGCAAGGACGCTCGGCTCCCTGCTGGCGAAGGCGCCCGATGTCGAAGGCATTTTCGCCGTCTCCGATATTTCCGCCGTCGGCGCGCTGATGGAATGTCACCGCCGCGGCATTGCCGTGCCCGATCAGGTGTCCATCCTCGGTTTCGGCGATTTCGATATCAGCCGGCAATGTTACCCGGCGATTTCAACCATCCGGGTCGATGCCCAGATGATCGGCCGCAAGGCCGGCGAATTGCTGCTTTCGATATTGGAGCCGGAAAAGGATGCAGTCGTGCCTGAAGGCGCGCGGGTGGATGTCGGGTTCGAGCTGATCGTGCGGGAGACAACGAAACAAGCGGGCGGCTAATCCGCTCTCTTTCCTCATTCCTGTGCTTGTCACAGGAATCCAGCCGACGCGCGTCTGCGCGGCGAAAGGGAGTCTTTTCAGCCCAAGGACTTGGGCTGACTGGATCCCTGTGACGAGCACAGGGATGAGGGAAGTGCAGTGTATCGCCCTTACCGCGCGCCCCAGGTATCCGTCAGCCGATACCCTTCCGGCCACGGATCGGACGGATCGAGCATATGCTGGTGAATACCCGTGATCCAGCCACGGCCGGAGATTTCCGGCAGGATGGCCGGGCGGTCGCCGACTGTCGTGGTTCCGAGGATGCGACCGGTAAAGGTCGAGCCGATCAGCGATACCGCCGTCAGCGTTTCGCCTTCCTTCATTTCGCCGCGTGCATGCAGCACCGCCATACGGGCGGAAAGCGCCGTACCGGTGGGCGAGCGATCCACCTTGCCCGGCTGGATGGCGACGGCGGCCCCTGCCCTGAGGCCTTCGGCGGTACGCTCCACCTTGCCGGCAAACAGGCAGAAGGAAAAATGTTTCCAGTCGGGGTTTTCGGGATGATCGAAGCCGAGGGCTTTGTTGGCGGCATTGGTGATGCGCACGCCGAGGCGGGCGATCTCATGCGCCTCTTCCGGCTTCAGACTGAAACCCATCGCCTCGGCATCGACGATGACGAAACTGTCGCCGCCATAGGCGGTATCGACCTTCAGCGTGCCGAGACCTTCGACCTCGAGTTCGACGTCGAGCTTTGCGGCAAAGCTCGGCAGGTTCTGCACGAAAATGCGCTCAGCCTTGCCGTTGCGGCATTCGGCGCGCACTTTCACCAGTCCGCCGGGAGCTTCCAGCAGCATATGGGTTTCCGGCTCCTGCATCGGCACGATGCCGCCATCCAGAAGCACTGTCGAAACGCAGATGGAATTGGAGCCGGACATGGGCGGCGTATCTTCCGGCTCCATGATGATGAAGGCGGCATCCGCATCCGGATGTTTCGGCGGCACCAGCAGGTTGACGTGGCGGAACACGCCGCCGCGCGGCTCGTTGAGCACGAAATTGCGCAGCGTCTCGTCACGGGCGATGAAGCGGCTCTGTTCCCAGATCGTCTCGCCCGGCGGCGGCTTCACCCCGCCGACGATCACATCTCCCACCTCGCCTTCCGCATGGGCGGAGATGACATGAACGGTCTTGATGCTGCGCATTGAGTTCTCCTCAGGAAAGCCAGACAGGAAGGCGGGATATGGCTCGGCCGGTCAGCGCGCTGTCGACGCAATCGGAAAGGCTGCCGAAACGCACCGCGCGGCCGCTGAGGCCGGGGCCGTAATGGGCGTATTTGCCGGAATTGGTCATCAGCGCGCGGGTCTTCGTCGGGAAGACCGGCTCGGAAATCGAACACCAGCAGAGATCCGGCAGCACCTGCACACCGCTGTCTGTCAGGCTTTGCAAGGTGCCATCCTGCCCGGCTGCATCGATGACCTGCTGGCCGGCGGTGACGATGACGGCGACATCCGCATGGCGCTTGCGACCGTTGAAAACAGCCGCGAGCGCCCGACATTCCTGCAGCGAGGCATGCGGGCTGCCGATGGCGACAAGCTGCACCTCTTCCGGTCCCTCGTTCAGAAGCGACCAGCCGGCCGCCATATCCTCAAGGGAAATGGTGACGGTTTCCACTGTTTCGAGCGGCGCAAGCCCGGCCTCCGGCGTCACGCCCTCGATATGCAACATGGGCGAGGCGGAGGTGGTACCGAAGGCGGCACACAGCGCTTTCAGATCGTCCCGCGACGGTTTTGCGGACCCCAGGCCACGCAGCAGCGGAATGCAATCCGGCGCGGCTTTGCCGGCGAGATAACCGACGAGCGGCCAGAAGGCGTCGTCGATACCAGCCGGCAGGGCCACATCGACGATGCGCTGCGGCCGGCGGTTTTCTTCGAGATAGACGCCCGAAAGCGGCGCCCTGCCCGTCATCGCAATGCAGAGATCGAGAAAATCCGGGTGCTTTGCGGTGCGGGCGCCAAGCACCGTATTGGCGAAGATGACTGCATTCGACTCGGCCCAGCCGATCGATTCGCCGGCACCCGGCGCGCTGTCGAGCAGGTAAGGCGAGCAGGTGAAGGTGGGGCGACAGCCCATGCGCACATAGGCGTCCGCCAGCCTTGCGGCCGGATCGCCGAAACCCTCCGGCACGCCCTGCGCCCGCCAGTTGGCCTTGTCCACCGAAATGGCGTTCATGGTCGAGGGAACCCGCACCTTGCCGCCCATCTCCGCCATTTTTTCCGCGAAGGTGAGGTTGGCGGGGCTGGCATAGATGCAGCCGTCGATATGAGCCTGGGTAACATCCACAAGCGCCGACGCGCCCTGCTGCACGGCCATGGCGACGACGATGCGCATGGCCTGGCGCGCGGCGATGCCGTCACGGCCCTCAAGCATCGCCCGGTCGTCGTCCATGAGGTCGAGATGCGCCGTCGCCGGCGGAGCGATGGCGAGCGAGATGCCGTCAGCCTTGATGGTGTTCTCATCGATGCGGACATGCGCAGCACGCGAGTAGCGGGCGAAATTATCCACATCGAGACGGACGACCGGCAAAGCCTTGTCGAACATTTCCGCCGCAACGAGGGCACCGAGCGTCAGAACGTCCTCAGCCTCGCAAAAAACCAGCGCCGCGGGCGCACGGCCGGTGAGGATGAGATCGAGCAGCACGCCGGAACCGGTGCAGGAACCGCGACTGGTCGGCATGAACAGCACGCCGCCGGTGAGACAGATGCCATGCAGCGGGTGATGCACGTCGATCACCTTGCCGGTGGCGGGATCGACCCCGCCCCAGAAGCTCAGCGCCTCGGTGGTGGCGATGACCTTGCCCTCGGCGGCACCGGTCAGAATGCTGCGCGCCTCGGGAGCGGCGACTGGCGAAACGGAAGAAGACATCGAAAATCTCCCTGATGCATTTCCAGTAAAACTGCGTAGCGGTTTTACGCCTGGAAAATGCGTGAAAAAAAGCTGGAGAATTTTTGCGTTTCGGAGAAAAGCCAAAATTCTCTAGAACCGTTGCGGCGAAAATGCCCTTGTATCGATGGCGGGTTTTTGGCCCGTCAGAAGATCGGCGACGATGCGGGCCGTGCCCGCCGATTGCGTCAGCCCCAGATGCCCGTGGCCGAAAGCGTAAACCACCCGTGCCGTATGCTGCGCTTGCCCAATGGCCGGCAGGCTGTCCGGCAGCGACGGGCGAAAACCCATCCACTGCCTTCCGCCTTCGGTTTTCAGACCGGGCAGGAAGGCTTTTGCCTTGGCCAGAAGCGCCTCGGAACGGGCGAAATTGGCCGGAAGCTCCAGCCCGCCGAGCTCCACGGCACCGCCAACGCGGATACCGGAGGAAAGCCTCGTGACGACGAAACCATGGCCGCCGAAGGTGACCTGCGTGCGCAGGTCGAAAGCACCGGAAGGCAGGGTGGTATTATACCCCCGTTCGGTTTCCAGCGGAATTTTTTCCCCAAGCGAACGGGCGATGCGATGCGAGAACGCCCCCGCCGCCAGCACCACCTTGCTCGCCTTGCGGGTGCGGCCATCATGGCTCACCACCTCGACACCGTCTTCCAGCGGCCTCAGCGACGCGATGTCGAGGCATTCGATACGGCCGCCAATGGTGCGGAAATGCTCGGCCAGCGCCAGCGTATAAAGCTTGGGGTCGGCAATGGAATACCAGCCGGGCGTGAACGTGCCGCAGGTGAAACGCGGTGCGATTCCGGGCTGTATCTCGGCCATCTGTTCGGCATTGAGATGCCGGAACTCGATGCCATGGCGTTCGCGCGCTTTCCAGCCGGAAAGCGAGCCTTCGAACTCCGCCTCGCTTTCATAGACCTGAAGGTTGCCCTCCTTGCGCAGCATCGCAATGGTGTCGGTCTTTCTGAGAAACGGCTCCAGCTCTGCTTTGGAAAGGTCCATCAGCGCCGTCTGGGCGGCTGTGGAATGCTCGACCTTCGATGCCGCGCAGGCCCGCCAGAAACGGAACATCCACGGCGCGATCGTCAGCGCATAGGCCGGCGGCACGCTGAGCGGCCCCAGCGGATCGATGAGCCATTTCGGCGCTTTCCAGAGAATGCCGGGCGAGGCAAGCGGCAGGATATCGGTGAAGGCGAAGGCGCCGGCATTGCCGGCCGAAGCACCCGCCGCCGGTCCCTCGCGGTCGATGACCGTAACCGAAAGACCGCGGCCCTGCGCGGCGATTGCCGCCGATAGGCCGACAACGCCGGCCCCGATGACGATGACATCATGTGCAGGCATTACCGCACGCTCGCCAGGAACTTCTGGGTTTCGGCATGCTGCGGCGCGCCGAACAGCTGGTCGGGCGTGCCGATTTCCGCCATCACGCCCTGATGGAAGAAGGCGACGCGGTTGGAGACATCGCGGGCAAAGGCCATTTCGTGGGTGACGCAGATCATCGTCATGCCCTCATCCGCAAGCATCTTCAGCGTATCGAGCACTTCGCCGACCAGCATCGGGTCGAGCGCCGAGGTGACTTCATCGAACAGCATATATTCCGGCGACATGGCAAGCGCACGCGCAATCGCCATACGCTGCTGCTGACCGCCCGACATGCGGTTCGGATAGACCTTCAGCTTTTCGGCAAGACCCACATGGGTCAATTGCTTGACCGCGATCTCCTCGGCCTGCTCCTTTGAGATGCCAAGCACCTTGCGCGGCGCCAGCATAACGTTTTCCAGCACCGTCAGATGCGGAAAGGCGTTCCATTGCTGGAAGACGATGCCGACCTTGCGGCGCAGCCTGTTGAGGTCGGTCGATTTGGCATGCACTTCCGTGCCGTCGATGACGATCTTGCCGCTGTCGATCGGCTCAAGGCCGTTGATGCAGGTGAGCAGCGTCGACTTGCCGGAACCGGAGCCGCCGATGATGGTGACGACCTCGCCCTTGTTGACGGTGAGGTTGATCCCTTTCAGAACCTCCAGCGGGCCGAAGGATTTGCGGACGTTTTCGATCTCAATCATTGGGGGACCACCGTCTTTCGAGATACCCGCCGAAACGGGCGATGGGGAAGCTGATAAGGAAATAGATGGCGCCGCAGATCATCAGGATGGTCAGCGGTTCCTGCAGGCGGGTGACGAGTATCTGCGAGGCGCGCAGAAGCTCGATAAGGCCGAGCCACAACACCAGCGCCGAATCCTTCATCACACCCAGCGTCAAGCCGATCCATGAGGGCAGCGAGACACGGGTGGCGAGCGGCAGCACGATGTAGCGCATGTCCTGCGACCACGTCATGCCCAGCGACCGGCAGGCGCGGCGAGTGTTCGACGGCACGGCATCGATGCCGCCGCGCACGATCTCCGTGCAATAGGCCGCCGTATAAAGCGACAGCACCACGCAGGAGGTGGTGAACGGCGGCCAGCCGAGCTTGGCGATCGACTGGAAGGCATTGCCGAGAACCAGCTGGATGAGCAGCGGTACCGAGCGGAAAATATCCAGCACGAAGGTCAGCGGCAGCGACCAATAGGGGCCGAACTGGAAACGGATGATGCCGAAGATGATCCCCATGAGGGTGCCTGCCGTGACGGCGACGGCGGTGACGGCAAGCGTCATGCCGGCACCCTTGGCCAGGAAGGCGAGATCACTCCAGGTGAGAGCGGTTTCAAACATGGCTCACCTCTCTCAGTAACGGAACAGACGCCAGGCCAGCAATCTGGCGGCGAGCGTGACGATCTTGGCGATCACGTAATAGATGACCGCGGCAAGCGCGAAAAATTCGAAGGTGCGGAACGAGCGCGCATTGAGCGCCTGGGTGACGCCGGCGAGATCGGTGTTCATGCCGACCGTGACACCGAGCGAGGTCATCAGGATCGCCCAGACCATCTGGTTGGTGGCCGGCAGGAAGGCGACGCGCAGCATCTGCGGCAGGATGATCAGCCGGAAGGTCTGCATCGAGGTCATGCCGAGCGAACGCCCGGAGCGCGTCTGCGTGTCCGGTATGGCTTTCAGCGCGCCACGGAAATTCTCGGCCAGATAACCGGCATTGTTAAACGCGATGCCGACCAGAAGCGCGGTATAGGGGCTGAGATGAATGCCGAAATTCCCAAGGCCGAAATGGGCCATGTAAATCTGGAACAGCGCCGGCGTGTTGCGGGCGATCTCCACCCAGACGGCGGCGAAAGCGCCGAGAATGCGGTTGCCGGAGAGCCGGAACAAGGTCAGCAGGATGGCGAAGAAAAGACCGATCACCATCGACAGAAGGGCGATCTGCAGCGTCACCACCGCACCGTCCAGAAGCTGCGGCAAAGCCTTCAGCGCCTGATTCCAGTGGAATGTGTAGTTGAACATTAAGTGTCCCGCCTTTTCAGAAACGATCAACGGCGCGATCATCTCGACCGCGCCGTTTACGGAAAGTCCTGATCAGCGATAAACGCCGTTGACGGTGAGCGAGGGCACGTCGCCGCCAACCCATTTTTCGTAGAGTTCGGCGTAACGGCCGGTGCGAACCTGCTGGTTGATGAAGAGGTTCAGGTAGTTGATGAAGCCGTATTCGTCACGGTTGGTGAAGAGCGCGACGTAGTCGATGTCGTAAGGCGCCTTGCCGACCACCGAGATGCCGGCGAACTTGCCGCCCTTGACGTTGGACTGCGCGACCGTCGAAGTGGAGACGGTGGCGTCGATCTGGCCCTGGCTGAGCGCGAGGAACACGTCGGCCTGCGTCTGGTAAGGACGGAACTCGCCGACGCCCCATTCCTTGACGGTCTTTTCGAGCGCGATGGCCTCGAAGGTGCCGGCGGTAGCGCCGACCGTCTTGCCCTTCATGTCCTCGAAGGACTTGACACCGGACTTGTCATTGGCGGTCACGGCCATTTCGAAGGCGAAATAAGGCACGGTCATGCCCACCGTCTTGGCGCGCTCCAGCGTATCGGAGGTGGACGCAACGCCGACATCGACGCGGCCGGACATCAGCGCCGGAATACGCTCGGGAAACGGCGTCTCGACGATTTCCGCCGTGACGCCGAGCGCCTTGGCGAGATCGTTGCAATAATCGACGTCAAAGCCGATCGGGTTGTTTGCGTCGTCACGCGAACCCATGGGCGGGAAATCAAGCACGACGGCGCAGCGCAGCGTACCGGCGGAAATGATGTCGTCGAGCTTGTCGGCCTTGGCCGGCGTGATAGCGGAAGTGGCGGCCAGAAGGCCGGCGAAGATGACCGATTTTTTCATTCTTGATTTGCTCCCAGAATTGGTCTGCCCTTGAAGGCGCGGCCACTATTTCCCCATGGGGCCGATAAATCAACATAAAAATACAAGTAGTATACAAAAAGAATTTTTTTAACATGCGAAGAGGTAAGGATTGTCGAGCAGACTGAACGGGGAAACGGCCTCGCAACAAAGTCGGGCATCGACGCTCTTCCATTCCTGTGCTCGTCACCGGAATCCAGTGGGCGTGACGGCCAGAGTCTTTTTCACCACAAGGACTTGGGCTGGATGGATTGCTGTGACAGGCACCGGAATGAGGGACTTTGATCTTACGATCTCCCTGTCCGTCGGACGCGGATTTGCACATGCTGGCCCGGTCATCCGAAAAGACACGTTGCAATACGCTCGCCTTTGTATACTTTATGTATTCAAAATGTGCGAGCCTGTATCGGAGGACTATGATGAGCGACACGACCACCTTGACCATCGAGGCACTTTTCCAGCGGGTCGAGTCGATTTTCTTGAGAGCCGGGCTGAATGATGTTCAGTCTGGCGCCCTGGCGCGCGTCATCACCGCCGGCGAACGCGACGCCTGCAAATCGCATGGCATTTACCGCATCGAAGGTGCCCTTCGCACCGTCAAGGCCGGCAAGGTGAAGCCCGACGCGATACCGGAAGTGGCGGAAGACGACGGGACGGCGATCGTCAAGGTCAACGCCCATGGCGGCTTCGCCAATCCCGCCTTCGAGCTCGGCCTGCCGGTTCTGGTGGAGCGGGCGAAGCGGTCCGGCATCGCCGCGCTCGTCATCAACGACTGCACCCATTTTTCGGCGCTCTGGCCTGAAGTCGAAGGGCTGACGTCGAATGGCCTGGCGGGGCTGGTAATGTGCCCGAGCTATTCGACCGTCGCTCCCACGGGCGGCAGCAAGCCGCTGCTGGGCACCAATCCCTTCGCCTTCGGCTGGCCACGCCGGGACACCTCCCCTTACGTCTTCGATTTCGCCACATCGGTTGCCGCGCGCGGCGAAATCGAACTGCACCGGCGGGCGGGCAAATCCCTGCCGGAAGGCTGGGCGCTGGACGCCGACGGCAAGCCGACGACCGACCCGGAAGCCGCGCTTGCCGGTTCCATGCTGCCCTTTGGCGGCCACAAGGGATCGGCGATCGGCACCATGATCGAACTTCTCGCGGGCATCATGATCGGCGACCTGACCAGTCCCGAGGCGCTCGAATTTCTCGGCACTACGACGCTTGCCCCCACCCATGGCGAGTTGATCGTCGCCTTCTCTCCCGAAGCCTTCGCCAAAGGCCGCCAGGGCGACCCTTTCCAGCGTGCGGAAGTGCTGTTCGACGCCATCATTGGCCAGGGCGCCCGCCTGCCCTCGGGCCGCCGCTTTGCGGCGCGCGCCAGATCCGAAAGCCAGGGCATCACGCTGAGCGCAGCAGAAATGGCCGGCCTCGACCGGCTGCTGGAAAAGGGGCTGGACGCGGTCTCCTGACCGGGTCTGGATGTGGAAATGAAAAAGGCCCGCGAATGCGGGCCTTTTATCTACTAAAAATACGTTCTGACGCTCGACATCATCCCACATGCACAACGTCACCCTCGGGCTTGACCCGAGGATCCACAACCCGTTGCGATCAATGTTGTGTATGAGGTGAACGCCTGAGCAGATGAAGGCCCGGAATCCGGGCCTTCATCTAAGCGGTTACTCAGGCGGCCTTGCAGGCCTGTACCGCGCCGGGCAGCTTGCTCCAGTCGGCATACCAGCTGTTGAACAGCTTGAACTGTGCCTCGACATAACCGCGCTGGCTGTCCGTCAGGGCATCGGTTTCGTTGAAGTGCAGCGTATATTCACTGTCGCCCTTCAGCACCATCATGTGCTTGAAATAAAGAACCAGGTCCGGGCCTTCATCGAAGGAGGAGAGCACGGCAAGCGCCTGCTCCAGTTCCAGCGCGCGGGCGCGGGCATCCGCGTCACCCTTGGCGGCCGCCTGCGACAGCTTGCAGAGATGAATGACTTCCTTCGGCAGGACATTGCCGATGCCGGTGATGGCGCCCGTTGCGCCGCAATTGACGAAGCCGTGGAAAACGGCGGTATCGACACCGATCATCAGGGTGACTTCATCATCACGGCTGGTGATGTTCTCAGCCGCATAACGCATGTCGGCCGGACCGCCGAACTCCTTGAAACCGACAAGGTTGCTGTGCTCGGCGCGCAGGGCAAAGAACAGGTCGGCGCGGGTGGCGAAACCGTAATAGGGGCTGTTGTAGATGACGGCCGGAATGTCCGGCGCGGCCGAGAGGATGGCCTTGAAATGCGCCTTCTGGGCGGCGATGACCGAACCGCGCGACAGGACACGGGGAATGACCATCAGGCCCTTGGCGCCAACCTTCTGGGCGTGGGCGGCATGCGCCACGGCGGACGCCGTATTGACCGCGCCGGTGCCGACGATAACAGGGATGCCGGCCTTAACGAGGCGCTCCACGCCTTCCATGCGCTGCGCATCGGTCAGCAGCGGCCAGTCGCCCATCGAACCGCAATAAACGACGGCGGACATGCCATCGGCGATCAGCTCCTTGCCCTTGCGCACAAGCGCATCGAAATCAGGGGTGCGATCTTCCTTGCACGGGGTCATCAAGGCGGGGATTACGCCGGAAAAAATGCTGGCCGTCATTATTAGCTCCTAAGGCACATGGTTCTCAGGAATGGACGCAGCAATGCGCCACCCTTTTCGACAGGGACATTACTATCTTGTATTTTATTTGTCGACAAGAAATCGACAAGCTACAGATTTATTTCCAGCCGGTCCTCGCGCACCAGCAATTTCTGCACCTGCCGCACGATCTGTTCGGCATGTTCGTGCGCCAGTTTTTCGGAAAGAACGGTATCGCGCGCGGCGATGGCAGCGATCATCTCGTCATGATCATCGACAAAACGTTTGGGCAGACGGTCCTCGTAAGACTGGTAATAAAGCCTGAGAATACGCCGCCCCTCATCCAGCAGGCGCTTGAACAGGCTGATGAAATAGGGGTTTCGTCCCGCTTCGGCGATGGCAAGGTGAAAGTCGGCGTTGGTGGAAATCATCGCCAGCGCATTCTGCTCTTCCACCGCAATGGCGAATTCGGCATTGTGGGCGCGGATACCCACGAGATCTTCCGGCCGGTGATGTTGCGCGGCAAGCTGCGTCGTTACCCGGTACATCAGCACCAGCGCATCGAAATAGGTGTGCATGTTGAGGAAATCGATATTCGACACCATGGTCGAGCGGTTCGGCAGCGTATCGATCAGCCCCTCGCCCGAAAGCCGCACCAGCGCCTCGCGGATCGGCGTGCGCGACATCTTGAACCTTTCGGCAAGCTGCACCTCATCGATGGGACTGCCGGGCGGCAGCACCAGATCGAGAATCTCGTCGCGCAGCAGATCGTAGACCATCTTCACGCCGGAACCGCGCTTGCGCTCGGCAGAAGCAATTATATCCGTCATAGCCAAATCCCTCTTGTCGACATAAAGAGTACTATTATATTTTTTGCCGATCAACGCCGCATGGCGGCACCGCATCTTCGAATGGCGGAATAATTGTTCAAAAACAACCAAAAGCCGTCGCGGAAATTACCCGCGACGGCTTTTTATCGTTCGGTTTGTGGCGCAGGCGCTGTTTGTTACGCGCCGCCGCTCAAGGAGCTTCGATTTATCCGGAGAACGAAAAGCACACCCGTTGTTTCATCTGCCCAGCGGGAGAAGAAACATGCCGCACCCTGGTGCTGTCCCGTGGTTCCATGGCCCTGCAACTGCGCCCTCAGTTGCGCAGGCCGGTGGCCACGACGGAAATCTTGAAGGCGCCGTCCAGCGTGGGATCGAAGGAAGCCCCCATCACCACGTCGGTCTCTTCGCTGACCGCCTCGCGCACCAGCGTCATCGCCTCGTCGATCTCGTAAAGCGTCAGATCGTTGCCGCCGGAAATGGACACGAGCGCGCCGCGCGCTTCCTTCAGCGACGGTTCGCCAAGCAGCGGATTGGCAATCGCTGCGGCCGCCGCTTCCGAGGCGCGTTTTTCGCCCTTGGCCTGGGCCGTGCCCATCAGTGCCCGGCCGCCATTCTTCATGACATAACGCACATCGGCGAAATCGAGATTGACGAGACCCTCGCGCAGGATGAGATCGGTGATGCAGCGCACGCCGAGCGACAGGACCTTATCGGCCGTCTTCAGCGCATTTTCGAAGGTTGTGCCGGCATCGGCGATCCGCAGCAGGTTCTGGTTGGGAATGACGATGACGGTATCGGCCGTATTGAGCAGGTTGGCAAAACCATATTCGGCGGCCCGCATGCGGCGCGCACCTTCGAAGCTGAAGGGCAGCGTGACGACGCCGACGGTGAGAATGTTCTTCGCACGGCAGGCCTCCGCAATCACCGGGGCAGCGCCCGTGCCGGTGCCGCCGCCCATGCCGGCGGTGATGAAGCACATGTCGTAACCGCTCAGGTGATCCATGATTTCGTCAAGCGAATCGATCGCCGCCTGGCGGCCGACTTCCGGGTCCGCCCCGGCACCCAGGCCGCCGGTCAGTTCGGAACTCAACTGCACGAGCCTTGGCGCATTGGTCTTCTTCAGCGCCTGCGCATCAGTATTGGCGGCGATGAAATCCACCCCGCCGATGCCCTCGGCGATCATGTTGTTGATCGCATTGCCGCCACCGCCGCCAACGCCGACGACAGCGATATTGGGAGTGTTGCGGGCGATCGAAGCGCGCGGAGACTGGGTCATCGTGTTATTCTCTTTCTAAACTCATAGGGTCCCGCGCCGTTTTAACCGCGGCACGCGAATGATCGGCGGCGTTCCGGCCTTCCTGCCCGATGCGGGAAGAAGGCTTTAAGGCCTTGAATTTGCATGCCAGCCTTAATGACCGATTGCGGCCAAAAGACTTGCGCTCCAGCGGCGAGAGATGCGCTACGGCAACGTTCTCCCACCCTTCCCCCGGATGAAAACCAAACCGAATCAACTGCTTCGCTATTGAATGGTGATAGCCGAAAAGGCACAGGGTTTACACTCCATTCACCATGTTTATCTCAGTTTGGAACGAGTTGTGCCGACAAGTGTTTGCTTGCCGATAGCGCTTCAGCGCACAAATGGAGGCAGGCACATGTTGGCAGACGTCTTGCAGAGCGAACCGGGTTTCCGCACGCAACAGCCGCGGGTGCTGATCGTGGAAGACGAGTTCCTCATCGCCATGGATATTGAAGATTCCATACTGCAGGCGGATGAAGAGGCCAATGTCATCGGCATTGCCAACCGGCTGGATGAGGCCGTGGCGCTTGGCAGCCGCGCCGATATCGCCTTTGTCGACGTCAATCTGGCGGACGGCCAGACCGGCCCCGAGATCGGCCGGCGGCTTTCGCAGGAGCATGGCGTGGTGGTGATCTTCATGACGGCGAACCCGGAAGTGGTCGTCAATCTCGGTATCGGCGCCGGCGTGATCGCAAAGCCCGTGCCGCAGGACGCCGTGGAGCAATGCCTGTCCTATGCGCTCGCCAAGCGGGCGGGAACACGTGCCGTCACGCCCATCGGCATGATGGCGTTCGACTGAGATATTTCATCAAGACGGAAAAACCCTAAAAACAGAAAAGCCCGCCGCGGGAGGAGGTGCGGCAGGCTTTCTGAAAAAATGAACAGCGATATGGGAGGAGGAAAACCGCTGTCCCCGGGGCAATCCTTTGGGAGGAGGAGTAGGATCACCCGCATTACCGAAAGGATGTGGGAGGAGGTACATCCGTTTCGATGATTGGAAGATAGCATTTTTCTGCGCATTTCACAGGCACAAGCTTGCAGCACTGATATGCGCTGAGTGCATGGCAATATCGCGGCGGCAAACTCCGGGAGAACGGCCGCAAAGGGCTGCGGCGGCGTGACGCCGGGAGGCGGCAAGATCTTCATCCGCGGCGCGACGACCCTGCACGAGCAACCGCCGGCATCGTTGCGCCGGCAACCGGCGGACAATGCGCTCCAAAAACAAAAACGCCCGCGAAGCGGGCGTTGAAGCATTCACAAGAGGCTGTATCGCCTTGATTACTTGCCGACGGCTGCGCGTGCGACACTGGTGATCTGGCTGCGATCAATACCGAGATCGTGAAGTTCACGGGTGCTCATGCGGCCCAGTTCGTTGATGGTCTGACGATATTTGCGCCAATTGTTGAAGCTGCGTGCTACGTTCATGACATGACCCTTTCTGAGGTTTAAGGTGACGTCAGCAACGTTTCGTTCCGGCGTCCTTCGATGCCCTCTATATGCGCTTTCTCATGCCCAATGAACAGGCAGAATAAGGCAAGCCACCCATGCGCTGCATGCACGGGTTACGGATGGCGGTTTGCGGAGAAAAAGGAACGCGCCTGAAAATAAGCCGGTTCGCGCTGGAATCGCCCGCCTTGCCGCCTCAGAACTTGTAGCGGACGCCGAAGACGTTGGCGTTTGTGGCGCCCTTCATATTGCCTAATGTTTTGCCACCGCCGGACCGGTGGTGAAGGCGCCAGAAGAATTCCGTCGAGGAATCCTCGCTGAAGGACACGTTGATTTCCGGCCCGAGATAAAACAGGACATTGGCGTTGCCGTCGTCCTTGATTTCCTGCTCGCGCTCGCGGCCCGGCTGCGCATCCGTGACCAGGCTGAGGCCGGCGGTAAAGCTCGGCGTGACGAACAACCGCTCTCCGAGCCTGATCTGTTCATAACGGGCGACCGGACCGGCCCAGACCTCGCCGGAAAAACCCTTGCCAAATCTGGCGGCAATGCCGATCTCGCCACCCAGCCTTACATTCCCGATGCGGTAGGGGTAGAACTGGTAACCGCCGCCCAGAACCGCTTTACTTTCATATTCCACGGGAATGAGCGCTGCGCTTTTCAGCATGTCTTCCTTCGTCATGGCGCCAGCGAAACCGAAGATCGCCTCGTTCGTCTCCGAAGCAATATCTTCCGACGCGAAAGATGATGTCGCGGCCAATGCGATCATGGCCGTCAAAGACAGACGTGCTGCAATATTCATGTTGCTACTCCTGAACAAAGCCCGCTTTTACCCAGCCGTCCTCATAGGCATATTCCCGGAAGGCGAACATACCGTTACCGAACACAATTAATTCAACTCGTTTGGAAATGACCTAAAAACCGGCGTTTTTCATAGCGTCAGCGCAGGAACCGCCGGAAGCGGCGAAGCGCAAAGACGAAAAGCGCAGAGCCAATGGCCAGCAGCGACAGCAATTGCGGCCAGACCACATCGAGCCCCGCACCCCTGAAAAGCACCGATTGCGCCAATATGACGAAATGGGTGTTGGGTGCGAGAAGCATCAGATACTGGATGATATCCGGCATGCTCTCCCGCGGCGTCATGGCGCCCGAAAGCACCTGCAACGGCAAAAGGAACAGGATTAGCAACATGCCGAATTGCGGCATGGAACCGGCAACCGTCGCAAGGAATATGCCCATCGACGTCATGGCGAAGAGCTGCAGCGCAGTGCCGAGCAGGAAAAGCGAGAGCGAACCTTCGATGGGGATCGCAAGCAGCCCCCTGACGACGACGAACAGGGAAAATGCCGAGGCCACCAGCACGACGAGACCCATGGACCAGACCTTGCTGAGCATGATTTCCAGCGGCGTGACCGGCATGACCAGCAGATGCTCGACCGTGCCATGCTCGCGCTCGCGAATGAGCGCCGCCCCCGTCAGCACGATCGACAGCATGGTGATGGCGGTGATGATGTTATTGATCGAACCGAACCAGGACTTGTCCAGTTCCGGGTTGAAACGCGAGCGCAGCGTCAGGTCCACCGGCACCGAAGTCGCGCCGCGGTAGCGGTTGATATATTCCTGGATTTCACTCGTGACGATGGTCTGCACATAACCGCCGCCGCTGAAGGCCTGGCTCATGCGGGTGGCATCGATATTGAGCTGGATGGCGGGTTGCTGGCCGGCCATCAGCCGCCGCTGGAAATCCGGCGGGATGTTGAGCGCGAAGGTATCGAGCCCGGCATCCATGCGCTTGTCCATTTCCGCAATCGAAATCTGCTTCGGCGGGGCGAAATAGGGCGGATAAAACGCCGTGCTGATGCGGCCGGAAAGCGGCGACTGGTCCTCGTCGACAATCGCGATGGCGGCATTGTTGAGCGTTTCCGGCAGCGCGCTGGAACCGGCGTAGATCTGCAGCGTGAAGGCATAGACGATGAGCAGCAGCAACATGCCGTCACGCACGAGCCCGCGCAGTTCCTTGATGCCGAGCTGGAAGATGTTGGACGACAACAACGTCATGATGCCTGTTTCCTCAAAAGGGCGGCACCGGCGATGAGGAGCAGCGGAATGGCGATGAGGAGCGGCAGGAAGGAACCGGAAAGCCCGGCGAAATCCAGCCCCTTGGAGAAGGTGCCGCGCGAAATGGTCATGAAATAGGTGGCGGGATAGATGTTGCCGATGAAGGCGCCTGCCCCCTGCAGCGACGAAACCGGATCGATCATGCCCGAATATTGCGTGGCCGGAATGAGCGTCAGCAGCGCCGTGCCGAAGATCGCCGCGATCTGGCTCTTCATGAAGGACGACATGACGAGACCGATGGATGTGGCGATGATGACAAAGAGCAAAGCGCCCGTTGCGTAAGCGAGATAACTGCCGGTAAACGGCACCTGGAAGATGAAGATCGCAAACGCCGTCAGCAGCAGGAAATTGAGCATGCCGAGCGCGACGTAAGGCAGCTGCTTGCCGATCAGGAATTCCAGCCGCGTGGTTGGCGTCACATAGAGATTGACGATCGAGCCGAGTTCCTTCTCCCGGACGACGCTCAGCGCCGCCAGCATGGCCGGGATGAGCATCAGCAGCAGCGGAATGACCGCCGGCACCATGGCGACGAGGCTTTTGACATCGGGATTGTAACGATAGCGCGTCTCGATGCTGAATGTGCTTTGCGTCGCCGCGCTGCCGTAGATTTCGCTCGCCTTGCGCGCCAGCCACGTCTGGTGCATGCCCTGCACGTAACCGCGCACGGTTTCCGCCCGCTGCGGCATGGCGCCGTCGATCCAGGCGCCCACCTCCACCGTCTTGCCGCGCAGCACGTCGCGGCCGAAACCGGGGGGAATTTCAATGGCAAGGCTGAGTTCGCCGTCACGCATGCGCCGGTCCATGTCGGCATAATCGCGGATCGGCTCCTTCTCGATGAAATAACGCGAGCCGGCAATGTCGAGCACATAATCGCGGCTGATGGTGGAATCGTCGCGATCCAGCACCGCGAAGGTCAGGTCCTCGACATCGAGATTGATGCCGTATCCGATCACGAACATCAGGATGACGCTGCCGAGTACCGCAAGCGTGCCGCGAATGGGATCGCGCTGCAGCTCCAGCGCTTCGCGCCGCGTATAGCTGAACATGCGCCGGACATCGAAAAACCGCTTGCGGGCCGGTGCAGCATGTTGTGTCACCGGTCCTTGCGCTGCCGGAGTGGGCGCTATTCCAGGCTCCGCCTTTTTGACACCAGAGGCATCCTCGAGATAGGCGACGAATGCCTCCTCCAGCGTTGCGGCATCTCGGCTCCTGGTGATCGCGTCAGGCGTATCGCTGATCAGCACCTTGCCGGCATGCATCAGCGAAACCCGGTCGCAGCGCTCCGCCTCATTCATGAAATGGGTGGAGATGAAGATGGTGACATTGTCGTTGCGGGAGAGATCGGCGAGGATTTGCCAGAAACCGTCCCGCGCCACCGGGTCGACACCCGAGGTCGGCTCGTCGAGGATGAGAATGTCCGGCGAATGGATCATCGCCACCGCCAGCGACAGCCTCTGCCGGATGCCGAGCGGCAGGTCGTCCGGCAGCGTCTCCATGACGGCGCCAAGATCGAAGCGCTCGGCCATTTCGGCGATACGCGGCTGGATGGTTTGTTCCGGCAGCTTGAACAGGCGCGCGTGAAGATCAAGGTTCTGGCGCACCGTCAGTTCGGAATAGAGCGAGAAAGCCTGGCTCATGTAACCGACGCGATGACGGATCGCCATGTCGCTGGCATCCACCTTGTGCCCGAAGAGCTTCGCCTCGCCCTCGCTGGCGGCCAGAAGCCCGGTCAGCATTTTCATGGTGGTGGATTTTCCGCAGCCGTTCGAGCCGAGAAAGCCGAAAATCTCGCCGCGCGGTATCTTGAAGCTGACATTGTCGACGGCGGTAAAATCACCGAAGCGCATGCTGAGATGCGAGGCCTCGATGGCATAGTCGCCCTCACCCGCCACCTTGCGCGGCGCGATATGCACTTCCCGGTAACCCTTGCGCTTTTCTTCCGGCAGAAGCGCGATGAAGGCCGCATCGAGATTGGCGGCGGCGGTGCGTTGCAGCAGCTCGGCGGGCGACCCCGTGGCGAGGATCTTGCCGCCATCCATCGCGACCAGCCAGTCGAAACCGGCGGCCTCTTCCATATAGGCCGTCGCGACGATGACGCTCATGCCCGGACGCCCGGCCCGGATCGTATCGATCAGCTCCCAGAACTGCCGGCGCGACAGCGGATCGACGCCGGTGGTCGGTTCATCGAGAATGAGCAGGTCGGGATCGTGGATGAGCGCGCAGCAGAGCCCGAGCTTCTGTTTCATACCGCCGGAAAGCTTCATCGCCGGGCGGTCGGCGAAAGGTTCGAGACCCGTGCTCTTGAGCAATTCGGCAATACGCGCCCGCCGCTCCTTGCCGCCCTGCCCGAACAGCCTTCCGAAGAAATCGATGTTCTCGAAGACGGACAGGGTTGGATAAAGGTTCTTGCCAAGGCCCTGCGGCATATAGGCGATGCGCGGGCAGGTATCCTCACGGTGGCGCGGATCGGACATATCGCCGCCCAGAACCTCCACCTTGCCCTTCTGGATGGCGCGGGCGCCGGAGACGAGTGAGAGCAGACTGGATTTGCCGACACCGTCAGGCCCGATAAGGCCGATCATCCGCCCGGCTGGAATTTCAACCGATATGTCGGCCAGCGCCACCGTGCTGCCAAAAGCCAGCCGTACATCCGCCAAGCGCGCGACCGGCGCACCGGGATCGTTTCTAGTGTTCATCGCGGAGGGCGGGACCATGGCGGCCACCGTCACTTCACAAGATTGCGTTCGAGGTTTTCCGGCCAGGCGGCCTGCGGATCAAGCCTGACATAGGCCATGCCGGGCAGACCGGTTTTGACATATTGGATATATTTCTGCAGAAGCTCCTGCGGGATTTGCGCCCTGACCCGGAAGGTGAGCTTCTGGCGCTCTTCTTCGGTCTCCACCGTCTTGGGCGTGAACTGCGCGACATCGGCCACGAAGGAAACCTTGGCCGGAATTGTATATTGCGGCGCGGCGTCCAGTATCAGGCGGACATCGGAACCCATGGATGTGCGGCCGGCCTCGGCCGTCGGCAGGAAGAACGTCATATAGACATCGCCGAGATCAACGAGGTTGAGAACCCGCCCGCCGGCGGAAAGCACTTCGCCGGGCTGGGCGATACGATATTGCACCCGGCCGTCGCGCGGCGACTTCAGCGTCGCATCGGCTATGTCGGTCTCGATGCTCTCAATATCGGCCTGCGCGGCATCCACTGCGGCTTCCGCATCGACGATTTGCGCCCTGGCGGCGTTGATTGCCGCATCGGAGGCGGCAAGCGAGGCTTGCGCCGAGGCAAGCGTGGCGCGGGCCGACTGCTCGGCGGCTTCACTGTCATCGACAATCTGCTGCGACACGGCATTGCCGGTCAGCAGCTGTTTCGAACGGGCAAAGGTCTTGGAGGCGGAATCGAGCTGCGCCTTGCGCTGTTCCACCACCGCCTGCGCCGAGGTCTTTTCCGCTTCCCGCTGGGCAACGAGGCTATGGGCCGTGTCGATGGCGATCTTTGCGCGGCGAAGCTGCGCTTCGGCCTGGCGCCTGCCCGCCTCCAGCTGGGCGGTGTCCATCCGGGCAAGCACCTGCCCGGCCTTCACGAAATCGCCCTCGCGCACCATGATATCCTGAAGACGGCCAGCGGTCTTGGTGGAAATATCGATCTCGACCGCCTCGATGCGGCCGTTGCTGGCCACGAAACCGGAAGGCAGCCCATCTGCGGCCAGCTTCGACCAGGCGAAATAAGCGGCAACGGCAAGAACCACAACCGCCAGACCAATGAGCAAGCCTTTTCTAGACATCCGTCTTCCCCATGAACCCTTCGAATTTCAACCGTAATACGATGAAACCGAAGAAGCCAGCCACCATTACGTTCATAATTTGCGCCTGATATTTCCCGCACTCAGTGGGAAAATACCGGTTGCTGGGGCTTGTTTAGGTGAGGGAGCGCCTCAATGCTTTGACACACGTCAAGTGAACCGTAGAGCAGACAATGCCTGAGATATATGATGAAGGTAGGTATCGCTGGAATTTGCGAAACCTCCGGAACCGTTGGGTATGGCGAGACCGCGCAATCAGTATTCGTCACCCCGGACTTGATCCGGGGTCCAGCGTGATCAAGTCTTTGATCACGAGAGAGTCCTTTTACGTCGCAGACGCGCCGTGACTGGATGCCGGATCAAGTCCGGCATGACGAAGGCGAAGACCTGCACGGCACCCCAGGCAGCGAGGCCGCAGACTGAACCCGCGGCTTCGCACGTGCCCGTGACTGTCAAGCCTTACACCGCCCGCGCCCGCTTCACCTCCGCTTGCGTCCACTCCGGCAGCCAGTCGCGATGGGCGAGCAGAAGGTCATCCACCAGCGACCAGATCTGGTCGAGGTCGAGTTCGGCAGCCGTATGCGGGTCCATCATCGCCGCGTGGAAGATGTGCTCGCGGTTTTCGGTGATCAGCGCCCGCACCGTCAGTTCCTGCACGTTGATGTTGGTGCGCATCAGGGCGGTGAGCTGCGGCGGCAATTCGCCGATGAAGGTGGGCTGCACGCCGTTATGGTCGACAAGGCACGGCACTTCCGCCGCGCAATCGAAGGGCAGCGAGGTGATGCAGCCATTGTTGCGCTGGTTGCCGTAGATGACGGAGGGTTCGCCGGTCCAGACCGAGTTGATGATGGAGGAGGCATATTCCTTGGATTGCTTGACCTCGATCGTCTCGGCCGAGCGATAGGCCGCCGCCTGCCCCTTCCAGCGCTCGATCTGCTCGATGCAGCGCTTGGGATATTCATCGAGCGGGATGCCGAATTTCTCGATCAGGTCCTCGCGCCCTTCCTTGATGAAATAGGGCGTATATTCGGCGAAATGTTCCGAACTTTCGGTGACGAAATAACCGAGCCGCGTCAGCATCTCGTAACGCACCTTGTTGGGGCAGCGCGGGTTCCAGCCGGGTTTTGGCGCACGGCCTTCGCGGTAGCCGCGCACGAGATCGGGATAAAGGTTCCTGTAGCTGCCGTCGGGCTGGCGATGCTCGAACTCCAGGAAAAACGCCATGTGGTTGATGCCGGCCGAACGGTAGCGGATTTCCTCATAGGGAATGTCGAGATCATGGGCGAGCTCCATGGCGGTGCCCTGCACGGAATGGCAAAGGCCCACCTGGCGGATCGTCGGATATTTCTCGGCAATCGCCCAGGTGTTGATCGCCATCGGGTTGACATATTGCAGCATGATGGCGTTGGGGCAGACGGCCAGCATGTCCTCGCAGATTTTCCACAGATGCGGCACGGTGCGAAGACCGCGCATGATGCCGCCGACGCCGAGCGTATCGGCAATGGTCTGGCGAAGGCCATATTTGCGCGGCACCTCGAAATCGGTGACCGTGCAGGGCTCATATCCGCCGATCTGGAAAGCGACGACGACGAAATCGGCACCGGCAAGCGCCTTTTTCTGGTCGGTATAGGTCTCGGCCTTCGCCTTTGCGCCCAATGTCGAAATCAGCTTGTTGACGACGACGGCGCTTTCTTCCAGCCTTTCGCGGTTGATATCCATCAGCGCGATGGTGGCGCCGGAAAGGGCCGGACGCTGCAGCACGTCGCCGATGATGTTCTTCATGAACACTGTCGAACCTGCGCCGATGAATGTGATCTTGGGATCTCTTGCCATGTCTACCTCCGGCATTGGAATTCAAGCGATTTCGAAGGCGGCTCGCACAAGCCGCTGCGTATATTCGGTTTTTGGGTGAGTGAGAACGTCCTCGACGGACCCTTCCTCGACGATCCTGCCGCGTTGCATGACGATGACGCGGTGGCAGAGCGCGCGCACCACCTTCAGGTCATGCGAAATGAACAGGTAGCTCAGCCCCCGCTCGTCCTGCAGCTTGCGCAGGAGGTCGATGATCTGCGCCTGCACGGAAAGATCGAGCGCCGAGGTAGGCTCATCGAGCAGAATGAATTCCGGCTCCAGCGCCACGGCGCGGGCAATGGCGATGCGCTGGCGCTGGCCGCCGGAAAATTCATGCGGGAAACGCGAGAGGATGTTGCCGGGCATGCCCGCCGCCTCCAGCGCATCACGCACGCGGTCCAGCCTTTCGGCCTTGGTTTTGCCAAGACCGTTGATGATCAGACCTTCCTCGATGATCTGGCCGATGGTCATGCGCGGATTGAGCGACGCGAAAGGGTCCTGAAACACGATCTGCATGCGCGAACGCAACGGCCGCATTTCGGTGCGGGAGCGGCCATCCACCCTCTCGCCATCAAAGACCACCTCGCCGCCCACCGGCTCGTTCAGCCGCAGCAGCGATTGACCGAAGGTGGTCTTGCCGGAACCGGATTCACCGACAAGCCCCAGCGTCTCGTGCCGCCTGAGGGTGAGGCCGAGGCTGTCGACGGCGATCAGCTCTTTCAGCTCCGGTTTGAACAGGCCGCCGTAACGCATCATGAAGGACACGCGCACGCCGCTCGCCGTCAGCAGCACGCCGGAATTTTCCGGCAGCGGCTTCGCCGTGCCATGCGGTTCGGAGCCAAGCAGCCTTTTCGTATAGGGGTGCTGCGGCGCTGCGAAAAGTTTGTCCGTGGTATTGTGCTCGCGCATCTCGCCATGCTGCATGACGTAAACGTAATCGGAAAACTGCTTCACGATCGTCAGGTCATGGGTGATGAGAACCACGGCCATGCCGCGTTTCTTCTGCAGGTCGCGGATGAGGTTGAGAATTTGCGCCTGCACCGTCACATCGAGCGCCGTGGTCGGCTCGTCGGCAATCAGCACGTCCGGATCGTTGGAGAGCGCCATGGCGATCATCACACGCTGCCGCTGACCGCCGGAAAGCTGGTGCGGATATTGCTTCAGCCGCGCTTCCGGTTCCGGTATCTGCACCTGCCGCAGAAGATCGAGCGCCCTCGCCTCGGCCTCCTTCCGGCTGAGTTTCGAATGAACCCGGATCGCCTCGACGATCTGACTGCCGATCGTATAGATCGGGTTCAGCGAACTCATCGGCTCCTGAAAGATCATCGAGATGCGGTTGCCACGCAGCGCCCGGCGCTGGCGGCTCGAGAACTTCAGGATGTCATCGCCGTTAAACCGCACGGTCGCGGATTTCGCGACGGAAGCCCGCTTCGTCAGAAGACCCATCACGGTGCGGGCCGTGACCGATTTTCCCGAACCGGATTCGCCGACGATGGCGATCGTCTCTCCGCGATAGAGCTGAAAGGAGATGTCCTTCACCGCCTCTACCGTGCCGTGCTCCACCTTGAAGCTCACGGCAATGTTGCGGGCATCGATGATGGCGTTATCCTGACGGGCATCAGCATCGAAGCGGATCGCGGGGGCGTAGGCGTTGTTCTGGCTAGCTACCATTTTACGCTCCTCTCAATAGGGGTCGACGGCATCGCGCAAGCCATCGCCGAGCGCGTTGAAGGCAAAGACGGTGACCAGCACAAAACCGACCGGTGCGAGAATCCAGGGATAGGAACCGATGACGGAATAGGTCGCGGTATCCTGCAGCATCAGCCCCCAGGAAATGAGCGGCGGTTTCACCGCAAAGCCGAGGAAACCGAGGAAAGATTCGAGCAGCACGACGCTCGGAATATGCAGCGTCACGGCAACGATCACATGGCTCATCACATTCGGCAGGATATGCTGGAAGATGATGCGCCGGTCGGTGGCGCCGACGGCAATCGCCGCCCGCACATAATCGATACGCGCCAGCGCCAGCGTCTTGCCGCGCACCTCGCGGGACATCTGCGCCCAGCCGAGCGCCGACATGACGCCCACGACGAAGACGAGGAACACGGTGGTCGGTGCGGTGACGGGAATGAGCGAGGTCAGCGCGAGGTAGAGCGGCAATTGCGGGAAAGCGAGCACCACCTCCACGAAACGCTGCACCCAGGCATCCAGCGGGCCGCCGAAATAACCGGAAATCAGCCCGACGCTGGTGCCGATGACGGTGACGATGGCGACGACGCTGAGCGCAATCGCAAGCGAGATGCGCGAGCCATAGATGGCGCGCGACAGCACGTCGCGTCCGAATTTATCGGTGCCGAGAAAATGCACCGGCTGGCCATCCGTCGAGCCGAAGAAATGCCGGCTCATCGGAATGAGACCCAGAATCCTGTATTCCGCGCCTTTGACGAAGAAGCCGAGATAGACGGGATTGTCGTAATCCGGCCCGACGATGGGCTGAAAGGTGACAGGGTCGAGTTCTTCCGTCTCCGCAATGGCATAGACGCGCGGTGCGAGGCTGATATTGCCGTCCTTGTCCGTAAACCGAACCACCTGCGGCGGCGAAAAGCTGCCATGGGTTTCAAGCGGGTTCATCGGCGCGAAGAAATCCGCAAAGACGGCGATCAGGATCAGCAGGACCACCAGCACCAGCCCGACCATGCCGGTAAAGGAGCGTCTGAGACGCCGCCAGACAAGCGCGAGATAGGTCTCGTTGCCATGGGCGGAGCGGTCGGGTTTTGCTGCGGCGGCGGGTTCGGTTTTCATCTCGTCAAACGCCATCATCTCAGGCCCTCCCGAATTCGCGAACGCGTGGGTCAAGCATGGCGAGCAGCATGTCGGCGATGATGTTGCCGACGATCAGCGTCGCGGCCAGCACCATCATGAAGGTCGCGGTGACATAGACATCACCCACCGCCATGGAGCCGACAATGGCCGGGCCGACGGTCGGCAGCGCGAAGATGATGGCGGTCTCGATCTCGCCGCTCAGCATGTAGGGTAGCACCACACCCTGATACATGACGAGCGGGTGCACGGCATTTGGCACGGCATGGCGCAGGATGACCGCGCCTTCCGAAAGACCCTTGGCGCGCGCCGTCTCGACATATTGCGCATTCAGCGTATCGAGCAGATTGCCGCGCATCACCCGCATATTGTAGGCAAGCCCACCGAAGACGGCGATGGCGACCACCGGCCAGACATGGCTGACGAGATCGACGAATTTGCCCCACGACCACGGTGCACCGCCATATTGCGGCGAGAAGAAGCTGCCGATCTCCGACACGTCGAAATGGAACACCATGAGATAAACGAGGATCAGCGCCATCAGGAAGCGCGGGATCGTCATGCCGAGAAAGGCGATGGTGGAGAGCAGATTGTCGACCCAGGAATATTGCCGCGTGGCCGCCCAGATGCCGAAAGCGATGCCGAGGACGGATGCGAAGATGTGGCAGACCAGCGCCAGCGCAATGGTGCGCGGCAGGCGTTCGCCAACCACATCGGCGACCGGCTTGTTGTAATAGAAGCTGTAGCCGAAATCGCCGCGGGTGACGATGCCACCGATCCAGTTGAAATATTGGATGACGAGCGGCTTATCGAGGCCGTGTTCGATACGATAGGCCTGCGCCTGCGCTTCCGCCTGTTCGAAGGACGCTCCGCCCTGGTTCATCAGCTGCGAGCGGATGTAGTCGGCATAATCGCCGGGCGGCGCCTGGATGATGGCGAAGGTCACCACGCTCAGGATCAACAGCACCGGAATGGCGGATGCAACGCGTATCGTCAGAAATCTCAGCATCGAACGGTCTTCCTCGGTTTGGATGGGCCGTGTGTCTCCGGCCGCGCTTCACGCGCGACCGGTACCGGGTGTTCTCCGGGAGGAGTTCTTCAAGTTTCGCATTTTCCGGACGGAAAACCGCGACGCACTTTTACTGGAATGCTCAGTTGATCGGCCCGCCCTCACCCGGCTTGCCGGGCAGCTGCTCAGGGAAAAGTTCGTATTTGCCCTGCTTGTCGGCCGCGACCCACAGGCGTTCGCGGATGATGGCATCTTCAGCCCAGTTGAACATGAAGATCGGCGTGCCCTGCGGCACATTCGAGAAGCGCTTGTTGACGATCAGCGCGCCGGGATATTCGGTAAGACCGATCGTGTAGAGGTTCTGCGTGTAGACCTTCTGATACTGCTTCATCAGGTCTGCCCGCTCGGCATTGTCCTGCGAGGAGATGAATTTCCGCACCAGATCGGCCATCTCCTTCTCGAACGGCATCAGATCCAGCTCCTTGCCTTCGGGCGAGCGGTGGTTCCAGCTGGTGCGCGGGCCGACGGGGGCAAGCTGCTCGGTATTCTGCACCACCGAGGAAAGCTCGGTGGAGTTGCGCCGCACCAGCCAGTCGAACTGCCCGCCATAATG
Organism: Agrobacterium sp. NPDC089420; assembly: GCF_044900305.1. Lineage (NCBI taxonomy): Bacteria > Pseudomonadati > Pseudomonadota > Alphaproteobacteria > Hyphomicrobiales > Rhizobiaceae > Agrobacterium > Agrobacterium sp. NPDC089420. Next base: position 132,225 of record NZ_JBJDMY010000010.1, read on the forward strand.
GGCGGCATCGCGCTGGTTGGAATCGAGGCTGTTGATGACGACGCGCAGGCCGAGTTTCGCCATCTGGCCGACGAGGCCTTCCGCAAGGCTCTTGTCCGTCGCATAGCCATTATTGACGAGAAGGGTAATTTCGACATTGCGGCCACCAAGCGTTTCCTTGGGGAAATTCAGGAAGCCATCGCCATCGGTGTCCTTCAGGCCGATCGAGGCCAGTGCTGCCTTGGCGGCCTCGAGGTTGAAGGGGTAATAAACTGTCGAGGCGCGATCATAAAAGCTGGTGCCCGACGAAATGCCGCCCGGATAGATCGCCGTGAACGGCCCCTTCACCAGCGAGTCGCCGATCGCCTTGCGGTCGAGGGCCGATGTCACGGCCTGACGGAACACCTCGTTGCGGTTCAGCTCACGGATCGCCTGTCCGCGCTCATCCGGATTGCCCCAGCCATTGGCGGAGAAGTTCATCTGCAGATTATAACCGATAAGCCGCGGCCCGAAGGCAAGGCGCGCCGGCGCATTGGGATCTGCCGCACGTTTCAGCGAGGCGACGAAATTCTCCGGCTGCTCGAGATTGGAGAAATCGCCCGATCCCGCCACGGCCTGCACATCGCGGTCCGCCCAGGTGGAAAGCTTGTAATGGACCTCGTTGAGGTAGGGCAGCTGCTGGCCCTTTTCATCGACCTTCCAGTAATAGGGATTGCGCCTCAGCACGATGATGTCATCGGGCCGATAGGCGACCGGCACCCAGGCGCCCATCACCGGCATGTTCATATATTCCGGCGGGAAAGCGTTCTTGAACTGGTTATAGGTGTTCTTGGAATATTTCGGATGCTGCGGTTTCAGAATATGCGACGGCCCGGGGCAGAAGCTCGGATAGGCCATGGTGTAGAGATATTGCTTGGGAAAAGCGGCCTTGAAGGTCCATTCGACGGTGTAGTCATCGATCTTCTTGAGTGTCGTTCCCTCACCAAAGGCCTCTGGCGATGCACCGCCGCCGAGCGGCGACACATTGGGATCGATGACGGCGTCCTCCCAATAGAATATCACGTCGTCGGCGTTGAAGGGTTCGCCGTCCGACCACTTGGCGCCCTTGACCAGATGCATCGTCAGCTTGTGGCCGTCTTCGGACCATTCCCAGCTTTTGGCGAGATTGGGCAGCGGTTCGGTGTCCTTGGCATCCACCTGGAAGAGCGGCGCGGTGCGTGTCAGGCATTCGGAAAGGGCGATATCGATGCCGCCCCAGCCCTGGCTCTGGCCGGCAATGTAGTTCCAGCCCTCGGGCCGGCCGCCGACCACATGGCGCATCGTGTCACCGTAAACGCCGACACCGTCGGGCATGTTGCCGGTCTTGTAGACCAGCGGCTCTTCCGGCAGGCGCTCCTTCAAGGGCGGCAGCTTGCCGGCCTTCTCGAATTTTTCGGTGATCCAGTCGGGTTCGCTGTAGCTCGGCAGCGCCTTGAATTCGAGGATCGAATCGCGCGCCACGTAATTGATCTTGCCTTCGGCCGGAAATTGCGGCGGCTCAGGCGGCGTGGTGGTCTCGAAAGCATGCGCATTGAGTGCGATCATCGAAACACCGAGACCCAGTGCCGAGATGATACCGATCCTGCGTTGAAGTAACATCGTTCTTCCTCCCAAATGGCAGCTCTTCGACCGCCCACCCTCTGTGATCGTTGCGACCGGGCGGCGAACTCCCTTCCGCCGCCGGCCTGTGTCCATGCTTTCCTCAGACAGCCTTTTTCAGCGCCGATTTTTCGGCCCGCAACTCCTCGATGGAGCGCACGTTGCGGCGCGCAGCCCCCGCCCAGTCACGCGTCTTGACGGTGGATTTCGCAAGCCGCTCTTTGGCCGCCGGCACGGCATCGGCATATTGCGGCAGCCAGCGCGCCTGAGCGACCACCATCTCGTCCACCATCTGCCAGACCTCCTCAGGCGTTGCGACGGCGCCCACCAGCGGGTCATGCAGCACGGCGAGCTTCAGGAGATCGATATCGCCGCTGACCGCCGCATGCACCGACATGCGCTGCACGTTGATGGACGCCATGCAGGTGGCCGCACAGGCTTCCGGCAGCGTGATACCGGATACCATGTTGATGCCGAAACGGTCGACGAAACCGGGCGACTCGATGATGGCGTCAGCCGGCAGGTTGCTGATGACGCCATTGTTCTTGACATTGAAATGGCCGCGATAGACACGCCCCGTCTCTAGCGCTTCCAGAATATGGCTCGCATGTTCGTTGGAGCGTTTGGCCGGATCGATCGGCTTGGCGGCCGAGGCGAGGAATTGCGGAAATTCGGTTTCGAACCAGTTGCGCGTTTCGGTGGAGTGGCGCAGATACCCACCGGTTTCGCCGTGAATCCAGTCGGACATGTCGATCCAGCGGGCGATTTCCTCCGGCCGCTTGCGATACCACGGCAGATATTCGGAGAGGTGGCCGTTGCTTTCGGTCGAATAGACGCCGAAGCGCTTCAGCACATCAATGCGCAGCTTCTCCTGCTGCGAGAAGACCGGATGCGCCTCGAAGGCGGCGACCAGCTCTTCCTTGCCGATCTTGCGGCCATTGAGCCTAAGATCGATGAACCATGTCTGGTGGTTGATGCCGGAGCAGATGTAATCCAGCTCGGCCACGTTTTTGGCGCCGAGAATTTCAGCGATCTGTTCCGCGCCATGCTGAACACCGTGGCAGAGACCGACCGTATCCACCTTGCCATATTCGATGGCCGCCCAGGTGTTCATGGCCATCGGGTTGGCATAGTTCAGGAACTTCGCGCCCGGTGCCGCGACCTCGCGGATATCCTTGCAGAAATCCAGAATGACCGGAATGTTGCGCTGGCCATAGAGAATGCCGCCGGCGCAGATCGTATCGCCCACGCATTGATCGATGCCATATTTCAGCGGAATGCGGATATCGTCGGCATAGGCTTCCAGACCGCCGACCCGCACGCAGCTGATGATATATTTCGCGCCCTCCAGCGCCCGGCGGCGATTGGTATCGGCCGTCACCTTGACCGGATAACCATTGGCCTCGACGATCTTTTCCAGGATCGCCTTGATCATATCGAGATTGTGCTGGCTGATATCCGTGAGCGCGACTTCGATATCGCGAAATTCCGGCACGCACAGCAGATCGGTGAACAGTTTTTTCGTGAAACCGACGCTGCCTGCGCCAATAATAGCGATTTTGAAACTCATAACGCCACCTCTGTTGCAAATCGAACGGGTGAAACGGGCCGAAGGATGATGAATTGGCGCTGCAGAAAAATACCCGCAAGAATCCCGGAAAACCGGCACTCCTCCCAAATTTTCCGCCGCAATATCCCGCTGGCTGTCTCCTCGGATCGGGATTATGCGTATAAAGAGGATGAGAACCAGAGAAGGATTATGCTTTCATGGGTAATTTTGTGCTGCGTGATTTGATCGATCAGGGACCAGGCATGCGCACCGTCTCGCTGCCGCGCGGCCGCCAGACGCTGCACACCATGCCGACCAGCAGCGGTTATGAAATCCGCAGCAGTGGCAATTACGACTGGGATGGGCGCAAGCGCGGCCAGACACCCTTCACCGTGCTGCAATATTGCATCGGCGGACAGGGCAACCTGCGGTACGAAAACCGGCATTATGTGGTGAGGCCGGGCGAAACCCTGCTGCTGCTCATCCCCCACAATCACCGCTACTGGCTGGAAGACGGCAAGGAATGGGAGTTCTTCTGGATCTCCATGAATGGCGAGGAGGCTTTGCGCATCCACCGTAATATCCTCTCCGTCACCGGCCCGATCCTCAAGCTCCAGCCCGAAACCGTCGATCACCTTGCCGAATGCTGCTTCCGCCTCGTCAATGGCGCGGAGACGCCGGGGGCCGCCTCCGCCGTCGCCTATGAGGCGGCGATGACGCTTTATGACGACGTCTTCGGCTCGCACCCCTCCTTCGGCGGTGAATATCGCACCCTGCAGCAGGTGCTGAGCTACATCGACAGCCATCTCGGCGAGCGGCTTTCGGTCAGCGATCTTGCAGCGGTGGCAGGCCTCAGCCGCGCGCATTTTTCCCGCATCTTCACCGCGAGCGAAGGCCTGCCGCCGGCGGAATTCGTTTTGCAACGGCGGTTGAGACGGGCGGCCAAGCTGCTGACGACCGCGGCCAACATTCCCATCAAGGAAGTGTCGGTGCTGTGCGGCTTCGAAGATCCGAACTATTTTTCAAAGGTTTTCCGCCGCCTTTACGGCACCAATCCCAGCGAATTCCGCACCACGGGCATGTATGCCAGCGTCCGCCAGGGGTGAATGCAAGATATAACTTGGTTTTGCCACGTTTCAGGCGATTAACAATGAACAGCACAACCTCTTTGGAGACCGGCTGAGGTGAACAGCAAAATCCGGACGATTCTCGTCTTTCCGCTTCGGGCGATCATCGTCTTTGCCCTCATTCTCGACGGCATCTTCCGGCCGCTTTATCGGCCGATCATCCGGACCATATCCGGCCTGGCATTCACCCGGCGGTTGGAAAACCGCATCGGCGACCTGCCGCGTCTCGCCATTCTTCTCTGTCTCGCCGTGCCTTTCGCCATCGCCGAGCCGATGAAGATCATCGGTCTCGTCCTGATTGCCCATGGCGCGGTCAAGACTGGGCTGGTGCTGACGATCCTCGCCCATCTCGCGACCTTCCTGATCGTTGAACGCATCTATCATGCAGGCCGGGAAAAGCTGCTCACCTATGCCTGGCTCGCATGGATCATGCGTTATGTGCGCTTCGCACGCTCTTTTTACGAGCGCGCCAGGCAGGCGACCTTGAGCTGGGTGCGGCTGAGGGTCATGGAGCAGCAGAAATGACCGCCTCCCCACGACATTGATGGCGATGCCGGCCCGGCGCGGCTTTCGGATATCTTGCCCGGAAAAAACTGCACTGAAGCACGCTGGCGCCGTCACTCCCCGCGTGGATAACGCTGGTTTTCCTCCAGCACGTTGAGATCCATGTGGTTGCGCATATAACGTTCCGAAGCCTTCTGCAGGGGCTGGTAGTCCCACGGGTAATAGGCGCCGTTGCGCAGCGCCTTATAGACCACCCAGCGCCGCGCCTGGCTTTCGCGGACGGCGGCGTCGAATACCGGCAATTGCCAACGCCGGCCAATCTCTGCCGAAAGCGATGAGAGAACGTCGCTGAAAGCCGGATCGTCGGCAAGGTTGGCGCGCTCGTCCGGATCGGCCTCGAGATCATAGAGCAGCGGCGGATCGGCCTCGCAGACCGAGAGCTTGTAGCGGCCGTCACGAATGGCGACGAGCGGCGCGATGGAGCCTTCGGCGGCATATTCCATCGGCACCGGACCGCGTCCACCTGTTCCCCTGGCCAGCGCCGCCAGATCTTCGCCATCCGTCCAGCGTTTGAGCGACGTTATATCGAGACCCGCCAGACCGCAGAGCGTCGGCGTGACATCGAGTGTCGAGACAGGCGTGTCGATCAGGGCCGGCCGCCAGTCGGGCGCGGCCACCATCAGCGGCACGCGGGCGGAGCCTTCGAAAAAGCACATCTTGAACCACAGGCCGCGCTCGCCCAGCATGTCGCCATGGTCGGACAGGAAGAGAATGATGGTGTCCTCCTCCATCCGCGTCGCCTTCAGGACGTCGAGGATTTCGCCGATCTTCTCGTCGATGTAGGAAATGTTGGCGAAATAACCGCGCCGTGCCCGGCGTATCTGCTCGCTTGTGATCTCGAACGCCCCGTGATCGCAGGCTTCCAGCAGCCGTTTGGAATGCGGGTCCTGCTGCTCGAAGGCAATCGCCTGCGACTGCGGATCGAGCGCCGGGCAATCCTCGTAGAGGTCCCAGAATTTGCGCCGCGCCACATAGGGGTCGTGCGGATGGGTGAAGCTGACCGTCAGGCACCACGGCCGGTCGTCGAGACGACGCGACAGGTCGTAAAGCTTGCGGGTGGCGTTATAGGCCACCTCGTCATCATACTCCATCTGGTTGGTGATTTCGGCAATACCCGCGCCGGTGACCGAACCGAGATTGTGATACCACCAGTCGATCCGCTCGCCGGGCTTGGTATAGTCCGGCGTCCAGCCGAAATCCGCCGGATAGATATCCGTCGTCAGGCGCTCCTCGAAGCCGTGCAGCTGGTCCGGCCCGACGAAATGCATCTTGCCAGAAAGGCCGGTGTAATAACCCGCCGCCCGCAGATGATGGGCATAGGTCGGAATATCGGAGGCGAATTCGGCCGCATTGTCGTAGACCCGCGTGCGGCTTGGCAATTGCCCGGACATGAAGGAGGCGCGGGCCGGCGCACAGAGCGGGCTTGCCGTATAGGCATTGGCGAAGCGGACGGACCGCTGCGCCAATGCCTTCAGATGGGGTGCGTGGAGAAAATCGGCCGGGCCATCGGGAAAAAACGTCCCGTTGAACTGGTCGGCCATCAGGATCAGGATATTGGGACGCGGCATTTCCACTTTCCGGCTTAGAGACCAAGCTTGCCCTTGACGGCGTCCGCGCCCGGCTTGCCGTCCAGCGTGGTAACGCCCTGCAGCCAGCCTTCCAGCGCCTGCGGATTGGCCTTCAGCCACGCCGCTGCCGCCGCTTTGGAATCCTCGCCACCGAGAATGGAGCCCATCAGGCTGTTTTCCATGCCGATATCGAATGTCAGGTTCTTGAACAGCGTCGCCGCATTCGGGCATTGCTGAGACCAGCCGGTGCGGGCGAGCGTATAGACTTCCGCGCCGCCGAAATTCGGGCCGAAATAGGCGTCGCCGCCGGAGAGATAGGCGATATCGATCTTCTCATTCATCGGATGCGGCGCCCAGGCGAGGAAGACCACGGCCTTCTTGTCGCGGCCCGCCCTCTCCACCTGCGCCAGCATGGCCTGCTCGCCGGATTCGACAAGCTGCCAGCCCTTCAGGCCGAAATCATTGGCGTCGATGATCTTCTGGATATTCTGGTTGGCAGGCGCGCCCGGCTCGATGCCGTAAATCTTGCTTTCGAATTCGTCGGCATGTTTGGAAAGATCGGCAAAATCCTTGACGCCCTTTTCTGCCACATAGGCCGGCACCGCCAGCGTGAACTTGGCGCCCTCAAGGTTCTTCGTCAGCACCTCGGCCGCCTTGGCGGCATTCAGATCGTCCACGAAGGATTTCTGCGCCGGCATCCAGTTGCCGAGAAAAACGTCGATCTCGCCGTTTTTCATCGCCTGATAACCGATCGGCACCGACAGCGTCTTGACGTCGGCCTCATAACCCAGCGCCTCCAGCAGGACGGAGGCGACGCCATTGGTGGCGGTGATGTCTGTCCAGCCGGGATCGCTGAGACGAATGGTCTTGCAGGCCGCGTCATCGGCCGCCTGAAGCGGGGTGGAGAAGGCCGCCACGGACAGAATGAGACCGGCGGCGATGCGGTGCAGATGAGAAACGGTTTTCATTGCGGCTCCCCTTTTATTAATCCATTTTATTGAACACCACATTGTTTTTGCCTGTGAAGCGGGTATTTTTCGATGACTGATATAAGGAATTTTAATGTCAGACAGGCCGCTCGATCTGGGATGGATGCGCATTTTCACCGAGGTTGCCCGCCGCGGCAGCCTGACGGCGGCCGCGGCGTCCCTGCGGCTGACCCAGCCGGCCGTCAGCTATCAGATCCGCAGGCTGGAGGATGAGCTGGGCGTAACCCTCATCCGGCGCAAACATCGCGGCATCGAACTGACGGCCGAAGGGCAAAAACTGTTCGACATCGTTTCGCGCAATGTCGACGCCATCGACCTCCTCGCGCAGCAGCTTCGCCGGACGGAGGAACGGCAGACCATCCGCCTGCACACGGACTATGCCTTCTCGTCCTTGTGGCTCATCCCGCGCATGCACGGATTTCGCGCGCTCAATCCGGATATCAACATCCAGATCGTCGCAACTCAGGACCCTCTGGGACAGGGCAAACACGATAGCGACGTGATGATCATCTTCGGCACGCGCCAGGAAGCGGGCGACGGGGCGGTGCTGCTGCTTTCGGAGAAAGTCACGCCGGTCTGTTCGCCAGCCCTGCTGGCAGACACCCCGACACCGGCGACGGCCGCTGATTTTTCGCGGCGCAAGCTCATCCACCTCGAAAACACCTCGCAGGCGCGCTGGTTCGACTGGCCGACCTATTTCACGCATTTCGGCGTACAAAGGGGCGCCGAACACGATGGCGGCGATATCAGCTTCAACAATTACACCATGGTGGTGCAGGCAACCATCGGCGAACAGGGTTTTGCACTGGGCTGGGCCGGGCTCATCGATCCGCTGCTCGAAGCGGGCGTGCTGGTGACGGCAGGGCCGAGCCTCGATGCACCGGGACGCGGCTATTGGCTGATACGGCCGAAAAGCGGCGACAGCGCGGTGAGGAAACTGACCGGCTGGCTGATCGACGAGCGGCGATGACGCCGCCCGCCGAGGTCCAAGGAGCACACTCAGATCGGATAATGCAGCGGCCCGTCCTGCAGCGTCACCCAGCGCAGCTCGGTGAATTCGGCAATGCCCGCCGTGCCGCCGAAACGGCCGTAACCGGAAGCCTTGACGCCGCCGAAGGGCATCTGCGCCTCATCGTGAACGGTCGGGCCGTTGATGTGGCAGATGCCGCTTTCGATGCGGGCGGCAATCGAAAGCGCCCTTGCCTGATCCCTGCCGAAAATCGCGGCGGAGAGGCCGAACTCGGTTTCATTGGCGATGCTCACCGCCTCATCGATGCTGCCGGCCCGGATGATGGAGACGACGGGACCAAAACTTTCCTCCGCATAAAGCCGCATGGCCGGGGTGACGCCATCGATGGCGATCGCATCCACCATCGTGCCATTGCCGCCGCCGCCGGCGACCAGCCGCGCGCCCTTGGAGACGGCGTCATCCACCAGCGCCCGGATGCGCGAGGTCGCTTCGGCGCTGACCAGCGAGCCGAGCGGTGTTTTGCCCTCCCGCGGATCGCCGGCCGTGAGGCTCGCCGCTTTTTTGGCGAAGGCCTCCACGAAGGTATCGGCAACACTGTCGAGCACGATGATGCGCTCCGTCGACATGCAGATCTGGCCCTGGTTCATATAGGCGCCGAAAGCGGCGGCCGCGACAGCCGCCTCGATATCGGCATCGTCAAGCACGATGAACGGCGCCTTGCCGCCAAGCTCCAGCAACGCCGGCTTCAGGTAACGGCCGGCCGTTTCGGCAATCACGCGGCCGACGCGGGTCGAACCCGTGAAGTTCACGCGTCTGACGGCGGGGTGTGCGATCAGCGTATCGACGATCTTTGCGGCATCTTCCGGCGCATTGGAGACGGCGTTGAGCACGCCCTTCGGCAGACCGGCGGAAGCGATCGCCTCGATGATCAGCGCATGGGTGCGCGGGCAAAGTTCCGAGGTCTTCATGACAACCGTATTGCCGCAGGCAAGCGGCGTGGCGATAGAACGCACGCCGAGAATGACCGGCGCGTTCCACGGCGCCATGGATAGGACAACACCTGCCGGCTGGCGCAATGCCATCGCCATGGTTCCGGGACGGTTGGAGGGAATGATCTCACCCTTGATCTGGGTGGTGAGGCTCGCCGCCTCGACCAGCATGTCGCTCGCCAGTTTGACGTTGAAACCGGCCCAGGCATCGGTTGCGCCGATTTCTTCCTTCATCGCCTGGGTAATATCAGGCCCGGCGGCGAGAAGCGCCTGTGCGGCAGCCAGAAGCAGGCGGCGGCGTTCACCGGGCGGCGTTGCCGACCAGACCGGGAAAGCGGCCGTCGCGGCATCCGCCGCACGCGTGGCGTCCTCCACCGTTGCCGCCGCAGCACTCGTCGCCACGTCGCCGGTAATGGGGTTGCTGCGTTCGAAACGTTTGCCGCTTGCGGCCGGGCAATGGTCGCCGCCTATGAAAAGATTGACAGTCTGCATGGTCTTCCTCCTGAATTCAGACAATGGCGGCGGTGGTGCCGCCAAGAAACGCCCGTTGCACGGCGGGATCGGCGGACAGGTCTTGCGCCGTGCCCGCCCCGACAATCCGTCCTGCTTCCAGCAAATAACCGCGATCGGCAAGCGCAAGGCTTTCGCGCACATTCTGCTCCACGAGCAGAATGGAAAGGCCGCTGTTCTTGATCTCCGCCAAGGCGGCAAACAGTTCCTGCGTGACAATGGGCGCAAGACCAAGGCTCGGCTCGTCCAGCAGCAGATAATCCGGCGCCGACATCAGCGCCCGGCCGATGGCGACCATCTGCTGCTCCCCACCGGACATGGTGCCGGCAAGCTGCTGCCGCCGCTCCGCAAGGCGCGGAAACAGCGAGAAAATATGCTCTCTTGTCGCCTTTTCCGCTGAACGGGCATGGCGGGGATTGGCCCCGAGACGGAGATTGTCCTCCACCGTCAGCGCCGCGAAAATTCCGCGCCCCTCCGGCACCAGCGCCACGCCCCGCTCCACGATCTGGTGGGCGGGAACAGCGGCAAGCGACGCGCCGTCGACGCGCACGTCTCCGGAAGCGGGAGCCACCATGCCGCCGACCGCTTTCAGCAGAGACGACTTACCGGCGCCATTGGCGCCGAGCAGCACCACCGTTTCGCCCTTGGCAACATTGAGCGATATGCCGTCAACCGCGAGATGTTTGCCGTAACGGATTGTCAGTGCATCTATTTCAAGCATGTGCCGCTCCCAGATAGGCGGAAATGACTTGCGGATCATCGAGCACCACGGCCGTCGGCCCGTCGGCAATCTTGCGACCGGCCGCCATGACCACGGAACGCGGGCAGAGCGCGCGGACGGCGGCCATGATATGTTCCACCAGCAGGATCGTCGTACCCTCGGATGCCAGCCGCCGGATCAACGCTATTCCTTCCTGCAGCTCCGTGGGGTTAAGGCCCGCAAGCCATTCGTCGAGAAGCAGAAGCTTCGGTTCGCCCGCCAGCGCACGCGCCAGTTCAAGCCGTTTCTGGTCGATATAGGTGAGATCGCCGGCCGGCATGGTTTCCCGCCCGGCAAGGCCTATTCTTTCGAGGCAGGACCGCGCGACCTTCTCCGCTTCGAGACGGGACAGTCGTTGCGGGCCGAACATGGCCGATACGGCCACGTTTTCAAGCAGGGAAAGCGACGGCAAAAGCCGCACGAGCTGGAAGGTGCGCGCCACGCCGGCGCGCGCGATCACATCCGGCCGCCGGCCGGCAATCTCCTGCCCTTTCAGCCGGATCGACCCTTCGGTCGGCTTCAGCGCCCCGGAGATCAGGTTCATCAGCGTCGTCTTGCCGGAGCCGTTCGGCCCGAGCAGCCCGACGACTTCGCCGGCCTTAATGGTGAGGCCAAGCCCATCCACCGCCTTCAGCCCGCCGAAGGTCTTGCGGATATCGGTGATTTCGAGAACGGCGCTCATGCGGCTTTCTCCTTTTTGCGCAGCTTCTCCAGCGCCGCCAGCACGCCATCCGGCAATACGAAAACGATGAGGATGAAGAGAGCGCCGAGAATGATGGAAAAATGGTTGGGGAAGTTGGCGCCCAGCCATTCGAACAGCAGGAACAGCGGCACAGCACCGAGGATGGGTCCCCAGCGCCGGCTGGCGCCACCGAGGAGCGCCATGATGACGGTGAGGAACGAGACCTGCGGATTAAACACGATGGCCGGTTCGATATAGACCCAGCGCGGGGCCTGAATAGCGCCGACAAGCGTGATGAGCGTGGCCGACAGCACGAAGAGCGTCAGCTTGGTGCGGGCGAGATTGATGCCCGCATGGGCGGCCACGACCTCGTCGTCGCCGATTGCCTTCAGCGCCAGTCCGAGCTTGCTGCGGTCGATGAGCGTCGACAGCAGAAGGGTGATGACCGCCAGCGCCAGCAATTGCCAGAGCACATGCTGCGGCTCCAGCGGCAGGAAGATGTAGCGCCCGAGCGTGCCGGTCACATTCACCTCATACCAGGTGATGAGCTGGCGGATGAGTTCGGCAAGGCCAAACGAAAAGATCACGAAATAGATGCCGGCGACGCGCAGCGTGGAAAGCCCGACGACAAGCGCCAGCGCCGCGCCGACGAGGGCCGCGCACAGGAGCACCAGCGGCCATGGCAAAACCTCGCTCAGCACCGCAACCGTATAGGCCCCGACACCGAAGAAGGCGACGGTGGCGAGCGAAATATAGCGGGTCGGACCGGAAAACATCGCCCAGGCGGAGGCGAGCGTCGCATAGCCCAGCAGGCCGATGATGACGCCGACGCCATAAGCATCGAAAAAGAAGGGGGAAAGCGCCAGCAGCGCAGCTGCGGCAAGGCCGATGAGAAGCGGGATCATTTGCCCCTCCTTGCGAAGATGCCTTCCGGACGCCAGAGCAGCACCACGAGGAAGAGCAGATAGGTGGCGGCGAGCGTAAGACCGGGATCGACATAAACGAGCACGAAGGTTTCCACGAGACCGAGCAGCAGGCCGGCCACCAGCGCGCCGAGCAGATTGCCGACACCGCCCATGATGACAACGACAAGCGCCTTCATGGTGAAGACCACGCCATAAGAGGCGGAAAAGGTCTGGTACATCGAGATCATCACTCCACCCGCCACGGCAAGGGCGCCGCCAAGGGCAAAGCCGATCGAGGCCACGCGGTTCACATCGATACCGACCAGCGGCGCGGATTTAGGCGCCAGCGCCACCGCCCGCAGGTTGAGACCCCAGCGGCTGTGGGTGAGCGCCAGATAAAGCCCGCCGCCAATCGCGACCGACAGGCCGAAGGACAGGAGCCGGTTCAGCGCCACCGTCGTGCCGAAGATATCGACGCCGTCGGCGAGATAGGAATAGGAATGGTAGTTGCCGCCGAATACCACGAGCATGATGCCCTGGATAACGAAAAGCAGCCCGAAGGTCGCCAGGATGGAATCGACTTCCAGACGGCCGGACCCGCCCGAACGGCGCACCAGCGGCCGCATCATGACCCGGTAGATCACGAAAGACAGGGCGTAACCGAGCGGCACGATGATGAAAAGCGACCAGAGCGGCGACAGGCCATAGCCGGAAAACAGCACGAAGGTGATGAAGGCAGCCGCAATCAGCACTTCGCCATAAGCGAGGTTCATGATGCGGGCGATGCCATATTGCAGCGAAAGTCCAAGCGCGATCAGCGCATAGGTCCCTCCCAGCATCAAGCCGAAGATGAGGGTGGATAAAAACAAGGGAATGTCTCCAGTCTGGAAGATGGCCGAAGCCTTCCGGCCGGGGTTCGTGGCCCCGGCCGGCAAAGGCTCACCATTGCGGCTTCGGAACGACCGGTTTTGCGGCGCCTGAACGGTCCGCCGGCGCAATCGCCACAAAACGGTCGCCCTGCCATTGCCCCGCCCACCAGAGCTGGCGAAGCTGGTTGTCCTCAAGCTTGACCGGGCCGATGACGGTGTCGAAGCTTCCCGTCGAAAGTTCACTTGCCACCGCCGCCTTGTCGAGACCGACGCGCTGGACGGACTGGGCCAGCATTTCGAGGCTCGCATAGGTGATGGCGCTTGCCCAGCTATCCGGCTTGACGCCGATGAAGGCTTCGTGGCGCTTGAAATAATCCGCGATCTTTTCGCTGCTGCCATCGACGCCGCCGATGCTGATCACGCCTTCCTGCTTGCCATCGGAGACCTTCGGGAAGATCGGGAAAGCACCACCGACGCCGACATACAGAACCTTCGGATTAAACCGGGCCGTCTGCGCCTGTTTCGTCACCGCGAAACTGTCGGGCGGATAAGAAAAGGCGATGAAGCTGTCCGCGCCGCTCGCCGCCGCCTCGTTCACCAGCGCTGCGAAATCGGAAGTGCCGACCGGATAGGTCTTGTCGTAGGCAAGCGTGAAACCCGCTTCCTTCAGGGCCGGCCGCGCGGCCTTGATGAGATCGATGCCGAAACCGTCAGCCACGGAAATCACCGCAACCTTGTCGTTGATCTGGCCCGCATCGCGCGCGGCTTTCAAGACGTCGGCCAGTGCATTGGCATAATCATGGCCGCCGCCCAGCATCCAGAAGCTCTTTTTCCAGCGCGCGGCAAATTCGGGCGCCTTGTCGGTCACGCCGGTCACCGCAAGCTGCGGATAACCGAAACGGTCATAAAGCGGCGCGACGGCCAGGTTGAAACCCGTGCCCCAGGGCGGCAGGATGAAATCCACCTTGTCCTGGCTGGCCAGGCGCTCGGTGAACCGCACCGCATCCTCGGCCGAGGAACGGTCGTCATATTCGACCACTTCCACCGGCAGGCGCTTGCCATCCGGCAAAGTGAGGCCGCCGGCGTCGTTGACCTCCTTCACCCATAATTTGTAGTTCGGAATGGTGGTGATGCCAGCACCCGTGGCATTGGCGCCGCTTTTGGAAACGGCATAACCGATCTTCACAGAGGTGCGGTCCTGCGCGTTGGCATGGCCGAGCGACACCGCCGACAGGGCAGCACCGGAGAGCAGGCAGAACAGCGTTCTGCGCTTCAGACTATTCATGATGTTCCTCCCAAAGCGCCATGTCGGGGTCGCGGTTCTCCTCAAGGCTTCCCCCTGCGCTGAGCAAAGTTTAGCAATGACAGTCGCATATAAAATGCACTAATGTAGCGCATTATTGTACTTTTGGAGGAAGAATGCCGCTGCATGGCCAGATAGCCGGCAATCGCGCGGAGACAACGGCGCGCGCCCTCGCCTCGTCGCTGCGCGTATCGGAATTCCGGCTGGAATCGGATAACGCGCATCTCCTTCTCCTTTCCGCCGGCGAAGCGGAGATCGCCCGGGGCGAAAAGACGCTGCTTGTCTCGGCACCGGGGCTCATCTGGTTGCCCATCGGCCCCGCCGGCCGCATCAGGCTGAACGCCGGAAGCCGTGGATCGCTGCTGAAGACGACGGAAATCGGGCTTGCCCATGCGATGCCCACCGGCGCGAGTGCGAGCGCCGTGCGCAACATATTGCAGCGTGTTCTGACGCAGGCGCCGGCGGAAAGGGACCGGCAGGAACTGGCGGGTTATCTCGAGACCATTGCTGGCGAGAATATCCGCGTGACAACCGGTTCGGACACGATCATCGCCAGCCTGCTCTCCGTCACCCTCATCCGCATCTGCCAGCACGCCATCGCCGATCTCGCCGCAGCCGTCTCCACCCCCGGCAGCCTTACCGAACGGTTCGTTCTGCTGGTGAGCCAGCACAAACGCGACCAATGGGGCGTGGATGACTATGCAAGGCATCTGAGCGTCAGCCGCGAAAGGCTGGGATTTGCGGTGCGCAAGGCCACGGGTCTTTCGCCGCAGGCCTATATTCACCGCGAACTGCTGTCCGAAGCGCGCGACCTTCTTTTGAACTCATCGCTGCAAGTGGCTGAAATCGCTTTTCGATTGGGGTTTCAGGACCCCGGCTATTTCAATCGCTTCTTCACCCGCAACGAGGGCACCTCTCCCGGGCGTTTCCGCCGGGCCGCAATGCGGATGCAGACCGTGCCGCCGCCATCCTACGCGGCCTGGCCTTGATCTTCTCCGGCCGCAATCCTTGACGCTATTTTACGCCGCCACCACCCGGTGCCGCCCGATCGGCAGCATCATCGGCTTACCGGAGGTCGGGTCTTCGATGACGCGGCTTTCGATGCCGAAGACGTGGCGCACATTGTCTTCCGTCAGCACCTCTTCCGGCGTGCCGCAGACATGCAGCTTTCCGTCCCTCATGGCCACGAGATGATCGGCATAACGGGCTGCGAGATTGAGATCGTGCAGCACCATGACGATGGTGGTGTCTCGGGCGTGGTTGAGGTCGGTCAGAAGATCCAGCACCTCGACCTGGTGGCTGATATCGAGGAAGGTCGTGGGTTCGTCCAGCAGCAATATGTCGGTCTTTTGGGCGAGCGCCATGGCGATCCAGACGCGTTGCCGCTGACCGCCCGACAGTTCATCCACCGGCCGCTCGGCTAGGTCCACCGTATCGGTGGCGACGAGGGCGGCAGCGACCGCCTCGTCATCCTGCTGCGACCAGCGGGCGAACAGGCCGTGATGCGGGTGCCGGCCGCGGCTGACGAGATCGGCAACGACAATCCCTTCCGGCGCGATCGGCGATTGCGGCAAAAGGCCCATGCGCTGCGCCAGTTCCTTCGAAGGAAGCCGGTGGATCGACTTGCCATCGAGCAGGACTAGCCCGGCGCGCGGCGTGATCAGCCGCGACATACTGCGGAGAAGTGTGGACTTGCCGCAGGCATTGGCGCCGACGATAACCGTGATTTTCCCGCGCGGCACGACGAGGTCCAGCCCTTCGATGATAAGGTTTTCGCCATAGCCGGCCGACAGGCCGCTTACGGACAGGGAGTGACCGGTCATAACGAGCCTCCGCTGCGGTTGACCCGCACGATAAGGTAAATCAGATAGGGCGCGCCAAGCGCGCCGGTCACGACGCCGACCGGGTAACGGCCCGGCAGCAGGAACTGGCCGCAATAATCCCCCACCAGCACCAGCACGGCACCGACAAGTGCTGCGGGAACGAGCAGCGAGCCGTTACTGCCGACGATACGCGCGGCAATCGGCCCCGACAGGAAAGCGACAAAGGCAATCGGACCGGAGACGGCCGTGGCAAAGGCAATCATGCCCACGGCGGCGATGATGACGATGATGCGCGTTTTCCCAACCCGCACACCGAGCGCGGCGGCCGCATCATCACCGAGCCGAAGCGCCTCGAGATCGCGTGCACGGCTCAAAAGCAGGCCGCCAAACAGGATAAGCGCGACGAGGAGCGGCAATGTCTGGGCAAGTTTGGCGCCGTTGACGCTGCCCGTCAGCCAGCGCATCGCCTCCTGCAGCGTCCAGGCGGGCGCGACGGAGAGAATATAGGCGATGAAGCTTTCGAGCATGGCGGAAACGCCGATGCCGACAAGGATAAGCCGTGTTCCCGCCACCCCGTTGCGGAAGGACAGGAGATACACCAGCAGCGCGATGCCAAGACCGGCGATGACGGCGAGGACCGAGACGAGCGGCCCGTTCAGCTGCAGCACGACGATGGCGAAGACGGCGGCCGCACTTGCGCCGGAGCTGATGCCGATGATGTCGGGACTGGCAAGCGGGTTGCGCAGCATGATCTGAAAGGCGACACCGCCCAGCCCGAAGCTAAGCCCGGCCAGCACCGAGAGCAGCGCACGCGGCAGGCGCAATTGCCCGACGGTGAAGCTGACGCCGGCAATATCCTCGCCAGACAGAACGCGGATCACCGCACCGGGCGACGTAAAGGATTGCCCGAGCATCAGCGTCAGGGCGAATGCGGCAATCAGAAGGAGCGACAGGACGGCAATGACAAGGCGCCGCCGCCGCTGGCGGGTCTGGCGGTTCAAGACCAGTGTGTCGATGACGGCAGCGTGCATGGTCATAGGTCACGCACCCGCTGGCGTCTGACGATCCAGATGAAGAACGGTGCGCCGACCAGCGCGGTGACGATGCCGACATCGAGTTCGGACGGCCGTGCGACGATGCGGCCGACAATATCGGCGGCAAGCAGCAGGCAGGCGCCGCCAAGCGCGGAAAACGGCAGCAGCCAGCGATTGTCGACACCGACAAGCAAGCGGCACAGATGCGGCACGACAAGCCCGACAAAACCGATCGGCCCGCAGATGGCCGTGGCGGCACCGCAGAGCAGGATGGCGCCCAAGGAGGCAACGGCTCGGGCGACAGCGACATTTTCACCGAGGCCAGCAGCGAGCTCGTCACCCAGCGCCAGCGAATTCAGCCTGCGCGCCGAAAGCAGACTGATGGCGAAACCGGCCGCCAGAAACGGCAGAACGGTCTCTATGCGCTCGAAGGTCGCGCCGCCGACGCCGCCGATCTGCCAGGCGCGAATGCCGCCGGCAATGTCGCTGCGCGGCAGAACCACGGCGATGACCAGCGACGAGAAGGCGACGGAGGTGGCGGCACCGGCAAGCGCCAGTTTCAGCGGCGTGGCCCCGCCCCGTCCCAGCGAACCGACGACATAAACGAACACGGCCGAAAGACCCGCACCAATAATGGCGGCAATGATGAAGGCCTGCGAAGACGCAATGCCGAACCAGACGATGGCGATGACGACGGCGAGCGACGCGCCCATATTGACGCCGAGAATGCCGGGATCGGCCAGCGGATTGCGGGTGACGCCCTGCATGATGGCTCCCGCCAGACCCAGCGCGGCACCGGCCAGAAGCGCAAGCGCCGTGCGGGGAAGTCGGACCGCAACCGCCGCTTCCGCAACCGTCTCGACCCGGCCGGCAAGCGCCGCCGTCATATCCGCCAGCGATACGTCACGCGTGCCGATGGCGACCGAAAGTGCGCAAAGGACGGCGAGAAGCGCCAGCACGATGCCAAGCCAGAACATGCGCCTGCGGCCGGAGCGGCCGGCATATGGCAGGGTGGGAGCGCTGTCGGCCCCAGGCATTGTCATTGCGGTTTCCCGGCGGATTTGTCCGCCGCTTTCGCCAGAAGATCGGCATAGTCCTTCAGCACCCAGGAAATCGACAGCGGTGTGGGATTGGAGGCGGTTCCGAGCGGATCGCGCCCCAGCATGACAATGGCATCATGGGAAACGGCCGGCATGCGGGCCAAAAGCGGATCGGCGCGCATGGCATTCAGCAGCGGCTCGCTGCCATAGGTCACGACAATATCGACATCGTCGAAGGCATCGACACGCTCGGCGCTGACGCCGGCGGCGAATTGCCCGGGCTTTGTCGCTTCCACGACGCTTTTTGGCGAGGTGAGCCCGAGATCGGCGAAGAACTTCACCCGGCTGTCATTGGCGGTGTAAAAATTGACGACGCTGAGATTGGTGGCATCGAGATGGGTGACGAACATCGCCGACTTGCCCTTCAGCTGTGGATGGCCGGCGACCACCTCGGCAATTTCGCCTTCGATACGTCTGATCAGCGCCTCACCTTCCGCAACCATGCCAAGGCCGGCGCTGTTCAGCCGGATCATCTCGCGCCAGTCCGTCGCCCAGGGGGAAACCGGATAGGCGACCACCGGCGCGATCTGGCTCAGCGTATCGTAGTCGGACTGGCTAAGACCGGAATAGGCCGCAAGAATGACATCCGGCTGCGTTGCCGCCACGGCCTCGAAATCGATGCCGTCGCCCTCGTCAAACAGAACCGGTTTATCCGCCTTGAGTTCGGCAAGCCGCTTTGCCACCCACGGCAACAGGCCATCGCCGTCATCATCGCCGAAATTGGCGGCGGCGAAACCGACCGGCACGATGCCAAGCGCCAGCGGCACCTCATGGTTTGCCCAGGCGACGGTGGCGACGCGCTTCGGTTTTCCGGCAATCGTCGTGGTACCGAAGGCGTGTCTGATGACGATCGGATAGGCCGCCGTCTCGTCCGCCTTTGCACCATCCGGCACGATGATCGACAGGAAAAGCACAAGGGCCGGCGCGAGACCGCGAAACAGGCGAAGCATGGGCGAAGCTCTCAAAGGTTCAAAAGTGGACTTGAACTCTCAGCTTCACATGCCCCCGTCAAGCCTAAGGAGGAGATGCCGCTCCAACAGCGGTGAAATTTCCGGGGTTTTGTACAAAACCGCAAAAAGTTACAATACCGGACAAACTTTCTCAAGTTATTGGGCGCTTCGAGAGTGGGCCGTGGAAGCGGCGATCGGGACATCAACTTCTGGGACGTACCAATGAACATCGAAATCGAAGGCAGAAACCGCACAACCGCGCGACGTCGTTACCGGCAAGCGGCCCTGCTGGCCTGCACGGCGCTTGCCGCCACCCTGCCCGCCCCCCTTTTGGCGCAGGAGGCTGCCACGACAAGCGGCAGCACGGTTCTGGAACGCATCACCATCGACAGCGGCGACAATGACCAGAAGTCGATCGTCGCCACCCGCACGACAAGCGGCAGCAAGATGGCGACCGATATTCTCGACACGCCCGCCTCCGTCTCCGTCATCACCGCCAAGGAAATGCAGCAGCGCGGCGTACAGAGCGTCGAAGAGGCGCTGCAATATACAGCCGGCGTGACCACCGATTTCTACGGCTCCGACGACCGTTTCGACTATTTCAAGATTCGCGGCTTCGACGCCTATACCTATCGCGACGGCCTCACCCTCGGCCGCCCCTTCGGCGCGCTGCGGGAAGAGACCTACGCCTATGAGCGCGTGGAAGTGCTGAAGGGCGGCAACTCCACCACCTTCGGCGTCTCGGATCCCGGCGGCTCGGTGAATTATTCCACCAAGGTGCCGAAACGCAGCCGCTTCGGCGAAGCCTATGTCACCGGCGGTTCCTATGGCCGTGCTGAAACCGGCTTCGATTTCGGCGACAACATCACCAGCGACGACACCTTGTCCTATCGCCTGACCGGCAAGCTCAGAAATGCCGATGCGGAATATGACTATTCCCGCGACGACGAGAAATTCTTCATGGGCGGCCTGACCTGGCGCCCCACCGACGTCACCAACCTGACGGTGGTTTTCGATCATCTCAACAAGGACGGCGTTCCCGGCGGCGGTGGCCATCCGGTCGGCTCGCATTTTGACCGCAGCCGCTTCTTCGGCGAACCGGACTACAATTATCGCGGCACAAACCGCAATTCGGTCAGCGTGATGTTCGATCACGATTTCGGCTCGGGCCTGACCCTCAGCTCCAATGCCCGCTACAGCAAGACCAATACCGATTTCGGTTACGCCTATATCTCGTCGACGCCGACCAACGGTTCGACCATCGCCGACCGGGCGTTTTTCGGCAACGACACCGAAACCGAAAACTTCCTGATCGACACCCGGCTGCAATATGACACGCGTCTGGAAAATGTCGAAAGCCGCAGCCTCGTCGGCGTTTATTACAACGACTACTCATCCGGCAGCAAAAGCTACTTCGGCGCAGCCCCCAGCATAGACTGGACAAACCCGGTCTATACCGGCGCGCCCGCCTCGGTGCCGCTTTACGCCAACTCGTTGACGGAGCAGAAGAGCAAGGCGATCTACCTGCAACAGGACCTGACCTTCTTCGACAGGCTGATCGTCAGCGCCGGCCTGCGCAACGACTGGATCGACACCGACCAGACCAACCGCCTGAACGGCACCACGGCGAGCGGCGACATCAGCGAACTGACCAAGCGCATCGGCGTGTCCTACAAGGTCACCAGCGAGATCGCGCCCTATATCAGCTACGCCGAATCGGTCGTGCCGGCATCGGGCCTCACCGTTGAACCAGAGCGCGGCGAGCAGATCGAGCTTGGCATCAAATACCGGCCAGAGGCTTTCCCCGCCCTGTTTACCGCCTCGATCTACGACCTGAAGAAAAACAACATCACTGTCACCAGCCCGATCACCAACCTGCCGACCACGATCGGCGAAGTGCGCGTGCGCGGTCTCGATCTGGAGGCCAAGGCGGAAGTGACGGACAATCTGAGCCTGACGGCAGCCTATTCCTATCTCGATGCGGAGATCACCGAAAACGGCACGGGCGGCAATGTCGGCAACCGGCCGCAATTCGTGCCCGAGCACCAGGCTTCGCTGTGGGTCAACTACACGCTGGCCGGCAACGACCATTTCGGCGACATGACCTTTGGTCTCGGCGGCCGCTACACCGGCGCTTATTATTTCGACAATGCCAACAAGGTGGAAACCGGCAGCAGCGTGACCGTGGATGCGGCCTTCAGCTACAAGATCCAGGAGACCGCCTCACTCGATGTCAACGTTTCCAACCTCTTCAACGAAAAGCACGTGGCTTATGGCGGGTTCGGCGCTGACTTCTACAATCCCGGCAGGGCGTTCTCCGTCACGCTGCGCAAGACGTGGTGAACGCCAAGATTAGCAATATTTTTCAGTATATTGCATAATTTTCCTAAGGCTCAACGTCATCCTCGGGACAAGTCCGAGGATGATGTTGAGCAACGTTTGTGGAATTGCGCCAAACCGCTGCGCGTAAACGGCAAGACGCGCCCGTTCATAGCAATCTATGCATGCGCCGCCAGGCGGCCGGCGTATTGCCCACCGACTGGCGGAAGGCCTTGGTCAGATGGGCCTGATCGGAAAAACCCAGTTGCACGGCGATATCGGCGACCGTGAGATCACCTTCCAGCAGGAGTTTCTGGGCGACATTGATACGCCGTTCCAGCTGCCATTGCAGCGGTGTCTTGCCCGTGGTCTGGCGAAACACGGTGGCGAACCAGCTTTCGGACAGCCCGACAATATCGGCCATTTCCGCGACCGTCATACGGTCGTCGCCGCGTTTTTCGACACGGGCGAGCAGCCTGTTCATCTGCGCCTGCGTCAGCCTGCCATTGGCCTGCTCGGGCGTGGGTCCCGGAATATCCAGCAATCCGGCGACGATGCCGCCGACCAGGCTTTCGGCATAAAGTGGATGTTTCGAAGGCTCGGCCAGTTCATCGACAAGCAGGCCTGCCAGCGTTTCCACCGCACCTATATCCTGTATCTCGACCGGGCGGCGCAGCGCCGTCATGGCGGCCGAACCGCCCACCGACGGCGCCAGAAAACGCAAAAGCCGGTCTTTGTGAATATGCAGGTTGAGATGGGAAAAGCGATGTGTGGCGTTGCTGCTCGTCCACATCGGCACGCCGGCCGGCACATAGACCGCCCGCGTCATTGGCCGTGAATGCTGCGAAAGCTCACCGTCGCGGTTGGAAATCCGGATCCGCGACGAGACATCGTTGAAGAAAATCATGATGCGGGGATCGGCAGCCAGATAATAGCCCTTCGCCCCCATCTGGCTTTCGGCCTCCCAGAAGGCGCTGACCAGCCCGTCAAACTGGCGCCATTTGACCGGCGCGGTGACGCTGATGCCTTCCGTGTGCCAGGTCATGGAATGCCAGAAACTCAATGTGGTTACCGTCCGGTTGTCGAGCCGAGGTTGGAGATGCGGCAAACGGCCAACGCCGCGCCAGACATCGCGCCCCGGCAATAACATGACTTATCAATTCATGTTAATAGCAAAGATCGTTATAAAGAGAAACATTGAGTTGCGCGACAGTTCTGGAACCTCCGCCCGCACTGCCCGTTGAATCCCTGACAGGACCTCAACACGGGAGATGAACATGGATCGCAAGAAGGAAGCAGGCGATTTCGCCGACAAGAAACGCGAAGAACAGGGCCACGGCGTCATCGTTGCCGGGCCGGATGCGCATGAGAACGAAAAAGGCGGCAAAGCCCCGTCGGGAGGAGCCGAAAAACCGGCCCATGACCAGCCGACGCCGTCGTCCGACCGACGCTGACAGCGCCGCCGATTGCGACAGCCGCCAGACCCGCATCCACAGGCGTAATCCCCGGTTTGCCCCGGAGGGTAAACGGGCATCGGGACGGCTGCGACGACGTCAAAAAACACCTCCCCGATCGCCCGGGGAGGTGTCGTTTTATCGGATAGTCGCCATTCTGCTTAGAGCAGGTCGAAACGGTCGGCGTTCATCACCTTCGTCCAGGCGGCGATGAAGTCGCCGACGAATTTTTCGCGGTTGTCGTCCTGGGCATAAACTTCCGCATAGGCGCGCAGGATGGAGTTGGACCCGATCACGAGGTCGACGCGGGTTGCCGTATATCTGGCGGCTCCGGTCCTGCGGTCACGAATCTCGTAGAGATTGTTGCCGGTCGGAACCCAGGAATAGGCCATATCCGTCAGGGTCGTGAAGAAGTCCGTCGTCAACGCGCCCGGCTTGTCGGTGAAGACGCCATGCGCCGCGCCGCCATGATTGGCGCCGATGACGCGCAGGCCGCCGATGAGGACGGTCAGTTCCGGCGCTGTGAGGCCGAGAAGCTGCGCCCGGTCGAGCAGCAGCTCTTCGGGGCTGACGACATAGTCCTTCTTGATCCAGTTGCGGAAACCATCCGCCAGCGGCTCAAGCGGGGCAAAGCTGTCGGCATCCGTCTGCTCGGCGGAAGCGTCGCCACGGCCGGCCGCGAAAGGCACGGCGATATCGAAGCCGGCCGCTTTCGCCGCCTGCTCCACGCCGTAATTGCCGGCCAGAACGATCACATCCGCGATGCTTGCGCCGGTTTCACGGGCAATCGGCTCAAGAACCGAAAGCACGCGGGAAAGACGGGCGGGCTCGTTGCCTTCCCAATCCTTCTGCGGTGCGAGGCGAATGCGTGCGCCATTGGCGCCGCCGCGCTTGTCCGAACCGCGGAAGGTGCGGGCGCTATCCCACGCCGTCGCAACCAGCTCGGCAGCAGGCAGGCCGGCAGCAGCGATCTTCGCCTTGACGGCGGCCACATCGTAGTTCGTGGAACCAGCGGGCACCGGATCCTGCCAGATCAGGTCTTCAGCCGGAACATCCGGACCGAAATAACGGGACTTCGGCCCCATGTCGCGATGCGTCAGCTTGAACCAGGCACGCGCGAAGACGTCCGAGAAGTGGTCCTGGTCATCCTTGAACTTCAACGAAATCTCGCGGTAGATCGGATCGACCTTCAGGGCCATATCGGCATCGGTCATCATCGGGATGGTGCGGATCGAGGCATCCTCGACATCGACCGGCTTGTCCTCTTCGGCGATGGTGATCGGCGCCCATTGCGATGCGCCGGCCGGGCTGTGCGTCAAGGTCCATTCATGCTTGAACAGCATGTCGAAGAAGCCGTTGTCCCACTTGGTCGGCTGGCTCGTCCAGGCGCCTTCGATGCCCGATACCACGGTGTCACGGCCAATGCCGCGGCCCTTGGTATTGATCCAGCCGAGACCCTGATATTCCGGGCCTGCGGCTTCCGGATCGGGGCTGAGGTTGGCCGCGCTGCCATTGCCGTGCGACTTGCCGATGGTGTGGCCGCCGGCGGTGAGAGCCACGGTTTCCTCGTCGTCCATACCCATGCGGGCGAAGGTTTCGCGCATCTGCGCCGCCGTCGCCAGCGGATCGGACTTGCCGTTGACGCCTTCCGGATTGACGTAGATGAGACCCATCTGCACGGCGGCAAGCGGGTTTTCCAGGGTCTCGGGCTTGGTCACGTCGCCGTAGCGGCCGTCGCTCGGCGCCAGCCATTCCTTCTCGTCGCCCCAATAGGTATCCTTTTCCGGAGCCCAGATGTCTTCGCGGCCAAAGGCGAAACCGAAGGTCTTCAGACCGGCGACGTCATAGGCGATGGTGCCGGCAAGCGCGATGAGGTCGGCCCAGGAAATCTTGTTGCCGTATTTCTTCTTGATCGGCCACAGCAGGCGCCGGCCCTTGTCGGTGTTGACGTTATCCGGCCAGGAATTGAGCGGCGCAAAACGCTGGTTGCCGGTGTTGGCGCCGCCGCGACCGTCCGTCACGCGGTAGGAACCGGCCGCATGCCAGGTCACACGCGCCATCATGCCGACATAGCTGCCCCAGTCGGCCGGCCACCAGTCCTGGCTGTCGGTCATCAGGGCGCGCAGATCGGCCTTCAGGGCCTCGACGTCGAGCGTCTTCAGCGCCTCGCGGTAATTGAAGGAGGTGCCGAGCGGATTGGTCTTGGTGTCGTGCTGATGCAGAATGTCGAGGTTCAGCGCGTTCGGCCACCACTCGGTCACCGATTTACCGGAGGCCGTGTTGCCTCCATGCATGACGGGACACTTGCCGGCCGGTTTTGAAGTTGCGTCCATTTCGCCCTCCGATGGGTTTAGCAATTAAACGAAATAATCAGTTCGACATGTGCAGCCTTCCAGGCCAGCGCCAGCGGCAGGTCTTGGGAAAACCGTGCAGCGACGCTGGTGATCTCTCACAGCTACAGCTTCTTTCTGTCATGAAGATGACTAACAGCCGGGTTCCATAATTTCCAATTGTATATTCTAAAGGCTGCGATATGCTAAGCTTATGATTGCGCTTTCCATGAAACATCTCCGTTATTTCGACGCGCTCGCCAAGATCGGCCATTTCGGCCGGGCGGCGGAAGCATGCGCCATTTCTCAGCCGGCGCTGTCGCTGCAGATCCGCGAGCTCGAGGAACTGATCGGCGCGCCGCTCGTCGAACGCGGCAGCCGCCAGATCCGACTGACGACGCTCGGCGAGGAATTTGCCGAGCGCACCCGCTCCATCCTGCGCTCCGTGGATGAGCTGCAGGATCTGGCGCGGGCAGGCCAAGGCCCGCTCAGCGGCCGGCTGCGCATCGGCGTCATCCCGACCGTCGCGCCCTATCTGCTGCCGCAGGTCATCAAGACGCTCACCCGGCATTATCCAGGGCTCGAGGCGCGCCCGCGCGAGGCGGTGACGCAGAAGCTGATCGAGGACCTCCTCGAAGCCCGGCTGGACATGGCGATCGTCGCCCTGCCCGTATCGGAACCGGCGCTTGAGGAAGTGCCGCTGTTTTCGGAGGAGTTCATTCTGGTGCGGCCGATGGAGGATGCGGGCATGCCGGTGCCGAGCGCCGACAAGCTGGGCGAGATGCGGCTGCTGCTGCTTGAGGAAGGCCATTGCTTCCGCAACCAGGCGCTCTCCTTCTGCAGCACGACGAATGCGCCGCCGCGCGTCTTGATGGAGGGCAGCTCGCTCTCCACCCTCGTGCAGATGGTCGGCGCCGGCATCGGCGTCACGCTCATTCCGCAGATGGCGGTCGATATGGAAACGCGGCAATCCACGGTGTCGGTGTTCCGGCTGGCGCAACCGCGCCCTTCGCGCACCATCGGCATGGTCTGGCGCAAGAGCAATCCGCTTTCGGCCCAGTTCACCCATATCGCGGAAATCGTCCGCGACTGCGGCCTTCAGAAACTCGGCCTCGCCTCATAGCCGCCCCCCTTCTGCGCATCGTAACATGCGATGCGCAGGGGTGACGACAGACCCTATCGTGCAGCTGCCCTTGCCTGCCTGTCCGTCCATTCGGGCGGCGCGCCGAACTGGTCGGCCACCATGCCCTGCAGACCGCGTGAGCGGCCATAGGCGTCGCATTCGGCATATTTCGGTTTGCCGCCCAGGGCCGAACGCATGCGGTGCCCTGACGGGATCGAAATGTCGAGACCGTCGGAGACCTTGCCGGTCACGACAATCCGGGCGAAATAATTGGCAAAATCGGCGGCAAGCCCATAGGCGTCGCCGATTTCCGAAACACGGGCATTGTCGGCAAGGGAATTGGCGCCCTTCGACCAGACTGCAGCGGCACGCTGGACGCCGGCATGATCGACCGCCTCCGCCTCGACAGCCAGACCGCCGAGACCTACGGGCAGGCGTGGCACCCCGACAGGCAGGACGAGATTGGTGCCGAGCGAAACGGCCGTCGACACCCCGGCCATGGTCTTGTCGGTCGGCACCAGATCGGTAATGACCGCGCGGACCGTCATGTCCGCCGGCTGGCCGAAGGCGGCGATCCGGTATTTGTCGCTAAGCGCGATGCAGACCGCACGGTCCAGCGCATTTGAAACAAGCACCCGATCCTTTTCTGATGGCACCCGGGAAGCGGCGGTGAAGGAAAAGGCGGTGGGCACGATCGTGACGGTCTTGACGGCGGCCAGACCCTTGGCATCCACGAAGGTCCGTGATTTGGTGAACTTGCCCTTGGCGGGGCCGAGCTGCGCATAGGAGGTCAGCGTGCCGCCTTCCTTCAGCGGCACGGAAGCGCAGCCGGACATGATGATGGCGAAGGGCAAGGTGGCCAAAGCGACATGGCGGCGGCGCGCCGCCCTGCCGCCGCAAGCCTGGAAAAACAGGTTCCGCGGTTGTTTCACTGCGTGTACTCCGGTTGGCATGGTTGATCCTGTGCCCCGCACGCTACGACGGCGAGAATTGCGGCAACATTACAATCACGGGCCAAGGGATCGGCACCGGCGCCGGAGCGAAATCAAAAACGAACCCGGAACGTGCTTCCGAAAGCACCGCTTTCGAGAAAGATCCGGCCATGGTGATTGGCGACGATCTGTTTTACGAGGCTGAGCCCCAGCCCCGCCCCGGTGCTGCGCGGCGTGATGCGATAAAAGGGTTCGAAAATCCGCTCCTGCTGATCCTCCGGTATTCCCGGCCCCTCGTCGGAAACGGCGATCTCGCCATCGCCAAGAACCGATACATGGATCATTCCCCTGTTGCCGCCGTGGTCGATGGCATTGCGGATGATGTTGCCGATGGCGCGCGGCAGGGCAATCGGATTGCCCTGCATCTCATGCTGCGCGATCTGCGTCTCGAAGGAAATATCGTAGCCGGCCGAGAGCGCGAGCGGTGCAAGATCGGCAACGACCATACGCACCATCTCGACCAGATCCAGCGTCTCCCGCCGGTCGTTCACCTGGTCGTTTCGTTCGAACGCCAGAAGCTGTTCGGCCGTTTGGCCGAGCCGCGCGACATCCCCCATCAGGCGCTCCTGCTCGGGTCCTGGCAAGCCCTCTATCCGGGTCTGCATGATCGCAATCGGCGTTCTCAGCTCATGCGCGGCATCGATGAGAAAACGCTGCCGTGCCCGGAACTGCTCTTCAAGCCGTTCGAGAATGCTGTTGAAGGCATGGATCAGCGGCACCACCTCCCGCGGTACGTCTTCGACGGGAAGTCTGGAGCCGGGCCGACGCGGGTCGATCTCGGGTGCTTTCCTGACAACCGAATTGAGGCCGGCAAGCGCCCGGCGCACGATGCGCGGCACGGAGAAGAACACCGCCGGCAACAGGAACGCCAGCAGCGGCACATAAATAGGATAGGTGCCGGCAAGCAGCGTCAGAAACGACGCGCTGACATGCGAGGTGCCGCCGAACATGACACGGATCGTCCCCGCCGTCGTCTCGACGCTTTCGGCGAGCGCGACCTGCGACGTGCCGCTGCCGCCGCGAATGTCTGCATCCACCATGAGATGTACGTAACGCGACAATTCCGCATAAGCGGCCGGCACCGCGCCATAGCTCGCCGTCTGGCCGTCCAGCGTCGAGGCGACAAACCACAGCTCCTCATTCTGCGCCTTCAAGGCCCGCAGAGCCGGACCTTCGGTGATGACCAGCCCCTTGTGCGGATCGAGCGAAAGCGATTCCTCAAGCGTTGACGACAGATCGTCCCAGAGGCCGATATGGGGGGAAAGCCGCATCACCCCATAAACGCAGAGGCCGACGATGACGACGGCGATCATGGCGGAGAGGACGATGCTGAGCTGCCAGCTCAGTTTCCACCACAGGGACGGATTGGATTTTTCCGGCATCGTCATGCCTCTTCCTTCAAAAGATAACCGATGCCGCGAATATTGTGCACGCTCACCCCGGCCGAGGCGTCGAGCAGGCGTTTGCGCAGCCGCGATATATGCGCGTCGAGCGCGTTCGACTGGATCTCCTCTTCATAATTATAGACGGCCGCCTCAAGCGTGGACCGCAGCACGGATTTGCCTTTTCGCTTGGCGAGGGCGACCAGGACCAGAAGCTCACGCCTGGGCAGATCGAAGGGAGCGGAATTGATGGTGACGCTGAGATGGAGCGGATCGATCACGATGCGGCCCGCGGCGATCTGGGGCGGCGCAAGGCTTGCCGGCCGTCGCAGCACCGCCCTTAGCCGCGCCAGGAGTTCGCCGACCAGGAACGGCTTGCCGAGATAGTCGTCAGCACCGCCATCGAGACCGGCGATCCGGTCCTCCGGCTCGTTCATCGCCGTCAGCAATATGATCGGCGTATCGATGCCGGCCCGGCGCAATTGCGGAATGAAGGCGAGCCCCTCCCCGTCCGGCAGACGGCGGTCAAGCAGGATGGCGTCATAGACATGCTGGCGCGTCAGCTCCATCGCGTCGCCGAGCCACATCGTGTGGTCGATGACGATGCCCTGCCTGCCAAGCGTTGCCGACAGCGCATCCGCCATTTCCTTTTCATCTTCGATCAACAGAAGTCTCATCGGTCACCGTCCCTTCGCCATCCGTTGTCTGTCAGAAAGGTTGCGGCAGCATTGCGGCGGCAGGGGCGGTTCAGGGTAATGCTGCTGCAATTATGGCCGCCTATCCAGATGCCATCCGCCTGAAAACAGGCGACGTGACCGCTCGGCGAGCGGCCGCAGAGAAAGCTCTGCCTGGAAGGACTGATTATGTGGGTAAAGAAAACCATCAGGGCCGGCATCGTGCTTGCGGGCTGCGTCGTCGTCGTCAACGCTCTCGATACGGCGCGTGGCGGCGTCGATGCCAATGAGCGCGTCAAGGGCATCGTCGAAACCGCCGCCATGAGCCCGGCCGGCATTCCGTTCGAACTGACAGCTTCGGAAACCGCACGGGTCGGCGCGCGCCGGATGGCGGAAAAGCTCCGCGTCAGCGGCGAGCTTCAACCCGTCAGCCGCGTTGTGATCCGCGCCCGCGAGGCTGGAAAAATCCTCGACATGGACGTCCGGGAGGGACAGGCGGTAGAGGCGGGCGACGTGCTGGTGCGCTTTGAAACCGACGATCTGCAATCGGCACTGCTGCAACGGCAAAGCGACCGTGATGCGGCCGAAGCCGAGTTGACGCTGGCGATGCGGGCACTGACGAGAACGGAACAGCTTGCCGCCAAGAACGTCGCATCGGCGGAACAGCTCGACAGGGCAAAAAGCGATGTGGTGGTAAAAACCGCAAGGGTCCAGAGCCTTTCGGCACAGGCCGATATCGCCCGCCTCGCCCTGCGCAATGCGGAAATCCGCGCGCCTTTCAGCGGCACCATCACGCGCCGGCTGGCCGAGGCTGGCGCGCGCGTCGGCACCGACGGCGAGCTTCTGACGCTGGTCGATACAGGTGTTCTGGAAGCGAAGGTCCTTGTCGCCACCCGCGACATCCCGCATGTTGCACTGGGCCTGACGGCGGAACTGGAGATAGACGGCCTCAGCGGCCGGAGCGTGCCGGGCATCGTCGACCGCATCAGCCCGGTTGCCGAGGAGGGTACGCGTTTCGTCGCCGTCTATCTGCGGCTTGCCAATCGCGACGGGCGGCTGTGGGGCGGGATGTTCGCCAGCGGGTCGATCCTCCTGCGCGAAAAGGACGATGCGTTCGTGGTTCCCGCCATGGCCCTTCGCAGGGATGCAACCGGTTATCACGTTCTGAAAGTGCTGGACGGCCATCTTCGCCGCCAGACGGTGACGCTCGGATCCCGCTGGAACGACGGCGGCCTGATCGAGATCGCCACGGGGCTGAAGGATGGCGAAACGATCCTGACCGCACCCTTTCCCGAATTGCAGCCGGATATGGCCGTGACCATAGACAGGGCAGGGTGAGATGGTTTTGACCCGCATATCCGTTTCCCATCCCGTCTTCGCCACCATGATGATGGTGGCGCTTCTGGTCATGGGCGCCTTCTCGTTGCAACGGCTGGGGCTGGACCAATATCCCGATGTCGACGTTCCCGTCGTGGCGGTGGTCACCGCCTATCCCGGCGCAACGCCGGAGACGGTGGAGGCCGAAGTGACACGCCCGGTGGAAGAGGCGCTGAACGCCATCGGCGGACTGGATGAGATCACCTCGACCTCCTACGAAGGGCGCTCCGTCGTCGTCGTGAAATTCAAGCTCCAGGTTCAGGGTGCAGCCGCAACCCAGGAGGTGCGTGACAAGGTCGCCGCCATCGAGACGAATTTCCCGGAGGACGTCAAAAAGCCGGCCGTGTCCCGCTTCGATCCCGCCGCCGAGCCGATCCTGTCGCTCGCCATCAGCTCGCCGGCGCTGGATGTGCCGGCGCTCACCGCCCTTGCCGATCAGAAGGTGGTGCGCCAGCTGACGACGGTTGCGGGCGTCGGACAGGTAACCCTGGTCGGCGGCCGCAAGCGGCAGATCGATGTTGCGATCGACGAATCGCGCATGCGGGCGCTTGGGGTGGGCGTCAACGAGGTGGTGAACGCACTGCGCAGCGGCAACGGCGACAGCCCGGCCGGCAGCGTCATCGATAGCGTTTCCGAACGCACGATCCAGGTCCAGGGCCGCATCGAGGAACCCCGGGCGCTGCTCGATATGGTCGTGGCCAGACGCGGCGGCGCGGCCATCCGGCTTCGCGATGTCGCCACGCTGTCGGATGGGGCCGCGGATGCCGAAAGCCGTGCTCTCTACAATGGCCGGACGGCACTGGCGATCGACATCGTCAGGGTGCAGGATGCCAATACGGTTCAGGTCGTGACGGATGTGAAAAGCCACATCGACGCGCTCAATGCCGAGCTCGCGCCACAGAACGTGCAATTGCGCATCGTCACGGATGCGTCGACGCCCATCCGCGAATCCGTCGCTCAGGTGCAGACGACATTGATCGAGGGCGCGGCGCTCGCCATCGTGGTCGTCTTCCTGTTCCTGAATTCCTGGCGCAGCACGGTCATTACCGGCCTGACCCTGCCGATCGCGATCGTCGGCACGCTCGCGATCATCGATTTTCTGGGATTCACGCTCAACACGCTCAGCCTGCTGGGTCTCACGCTCTCCATCGGCATTCTGGTGGATGACGCGATCGTCGTGCGGGAAAACATCACCCGGCATCTGCACATGGGCAAATCCCATGTCCGTGCCGCACTCGACGGCACCAACGAAATCGGACTTGCGGTGATCGCGACCACCGCCACGATCGTGGCCGTCTTCCTGCCGGTCGCCTTCATGGACGGCATCGTCGGCCGGTTCTTCTACGAGTTCGGCGTGACGGTGTCGGCCGCCGTTTTGATCTCGCTCTTCGTCGCCTTCACGCTCGACCCGATGCTTTCGAGCGTCTGGCATGATCCCGATGCGCAGCCGGACGCAAAACGCGGACCGGTCGGGCGGCTGGTCGCCCGTTTCGACCGCGGCTTCGAATGGCTGGCCGAGCAATATCGCGGGGTGATCGGCTGGACATTACGCCACCGGCTCACCACCCTGCTCGCCACGGCCGGCATTTTCATCGGCAGCCTGTTCATGATGCCGCTGGTCGGAACGGAATTCGTTCCCGGTGCCGATGAAGGCCGCCTCCAGATCAACGTCACGGCCCCGGTCGGCTCCTCGCTGGATTATACGACGGCGAAGTTGCGCCTGGTCGAAAAGGCGCTGAGAGAGTTTCCCGAGGTTGAAACGCTCTATTCCACCATCAATACCGGCGGCTCTGCCGGCAAGCACCGCGCCACCGTGCTGGCGGGGCTGGTGCCCGTGACCGCGCGCGATCGAACGCCGGCCATGCTGGCCGAACCGATCCGCAAGCGCCTGTCGGCGATACCGGGCATGGAGGTCGCGGTCCTGCAGAATGGTCTTGGCGGCGACGAAAGCCCGGTGCAGCTCAGCATCCTTGGCGACGACCGGACGATCCTCGAAAAAATCGCCGCCGGTGTGGTCAAGGACATGAAGGACGTCCCCGGATTGGTGGACGTGACATCGAGCGCCCGGGATGTGACGTCCATACTCTCGGTGCGCCTGAAGCGCGACGCGGCGGCCGATCTCGGCATTTCCCGGTCCGAACTCACCGCCGCGCTGCCTGCCCTCATCGGCGGCGAGGACGTGTCGACGTGGACCGACAGCAGCGGCAACAGCCATGACATCGTGGTACGCCTGCCGCGCGAACGGCGCTCCGATGCGGCGACGCTCGGCGAGATGATGATCGCAACCGGCCGCACGGCGTCGAATGGCGCCCCCGTCATGGTGCGGCTCGATCAGGTCGCCGACATCGCCGCTGTGCCGGCGCCCGCCGAAATCCGCCGCATCGCCAATCGCCGCGAGGTGCTGGTATCGGCCAATATTGCCGGCCGCACGCTTGGCGAGGTGATGGAGACCATACGATCTCTGCCCGCCGCCCGTGATCTGCCGGACGGTTACGCCATCCGTTTCGGCGGCGAGGCCGAGACCATGCAGGAGACCATCGGCCACATGGTCAGGGCGCTCTGCATGGCGGTCGTCTTCATCTACATCGTGCTCGCCTCGCAATTCGGCAGCTTCCTGCAGCCGCTCGCCATCATGGCCTCGCTGCCGCTCTCGCTGGCCGGCGTCCTTCCGGGGCTGATGGTGGCCGGCAGCACCATCAACATGTTCTCGCTGATCGGCTTCATCATGCTGATGGGGCTCGTGACCAAGAACGGCATCCTGCTGGTGGATTTCGCCAACCGTGAGAGGAAGCGCGGGCTTTCACTCGACGCGGCGCTCGCAAGCGCCGGCGTCGTCCGCTTCCGGCCGATCATCATGACGACGCTTGCCATGATCTTCGGCATGATCCCGCTCGGGCTCGCAGTCGATGGCGGCGGCGCGCAACGCGCGCCGATGGCGCATGCGGTGGTCGGCGGCCTCGTCAGCTCCACGCTCCTCACCCTGATCGTCGTGCCGACCATCCTGTCCTATCTCGACAGCATCACGCGGCGTTTCGCGCGCCCGCTGCCGAAAGCGCCGGATGAGGCCGGACATTCGGATCAGCCGCCGCAGCCCTCCAGCAGCCCCGCGGCCTGAACGGCCTTTCCCGCATCCACGATGAGGCAAAGCGGCTCACCGCAGGAAAAGAATGGCGACCGGCCCTGCCAAAAGCGCGGCAAGGACAATGACGGGATGGAGATAACATACGAGAGAGCGAAGGACGGGTCGACGAAATTTCATGCGCTTGCACCTGATGACACTCATCGCGCAAGGGTGGGCATGGGAGATTGCCGTGGCATTACAGCGCCGGTCGAGGGTGCGGCCAGCATCCCCGGGGGCGCAGTCAGGGCTTATCGCCGCCCTGGCGTTTCTTTTTTCCCCTCGGCCGAAAGTCGACCAGCAGCGATTTCAGTTCGATATCGCGGACCCGCCTTGCCGCCTCGTCCGGACGCACCCATTCCAGCAGGCGCTCGCCGCGCTCCTTGAAACTCGTTTCCGCATCCGTCACCTCGATCTGGAACACATCGACGACGCAGGGAACGACATCGCCATTGTCGAGCATCTTGAGATAGGTGTAGCGGCCGACGGCTGCCTTTTTCACCCGGCCGCGCACGCCGGCTTCCTCCCACGCCTCGATGGCCGCCGCCTCATGCGGTTTCCGGCGTTTCATCGGCCAGCCGCGCGGAATGATCCAGCGTCTGCTGGTGCGCGACGTCACAAGCAGGATTTCGATATCCTCGCCGTCGCCGTCATAACGAAAACACAAGGCGGCATATTGCTGCCGGAAAGCGCCGGTGAAGAGCTTTTCGGGAACGGCAGC
Source organism: Agrobacterium sp. NPDC089420 (assembly GCF_044900305.1). Taxonomy (NCBI): domain Bacteria; kingdom Pseudomonadati; phylum Pseudomonadota; class Alphaproteobacteria; order Hyphomicrobiales; family Rhizobiaceae; genus Agrobacterium; species Agrobacterium sp. NPDC089420. The sequence goes on from NZ_JBJDMY010000010.1 coordinate 167,024, forward strand.
GAGTTGCTGAAGCAATGTCAGGGCGCGCGCCGGACGGGTTTTCCGGCTTTTTTTCGAGGATTTCATATCCGTTGATAGTGCTGATTTTCCGGGTTGCATCAATGCCCCGCCTGCATTTATGACAGTTTTATGACAATTACCCCCTACAACATAAATAGCGCCATTGAGGGCCAATTCGCATGATGAGCATTTTCCGCAAGCTGATGCCGCGCGAGGACCGTTTTTTCGACCTGTTTAGCCAACATTCGGAAACCGTCGTCAAAGCCGCCGCAGCCCTGGACCACCTCCTGAGCGGCATCGACGTCGAGAAAAACTGCGACCTTATCGTTTCCCTCGAAGACCAGGCGGACGGCATTACCCGCGACGTGCTGCTTGCGGTACGGCGCAGCTTCATAACGCCCTTCGATCGTGGCGACATCAAGGACCTCATTCAGTCCATGGATGACGCCATCGACATGATGCACAAGACGGTAAAGACCATCCGCCTCTTCGAACAGAGCGAATTCGACCCGCTTATGAAAGAGATGGGCCATGAGATCGTGCGTGCGGCAAACCTGATCGCCGAAGCCATTCCGCTTCTCGAAAAGGTGGGGACCAACGCGCAGCGCCTGTCGGCGATTGCCGAGGAGGTCACCCGCGTCGAGGGCCGTTCCGACGATCTGCACGATCAGGGCCTGAAGGACCTTTTCCGCCGCCACGGTGCGGCCGGTAACGCCATGGCCTATATGATCGGCAGCGAGATCTACGGCGAACTCGAAAAGGTCGTTGACCGCTTCGAGGATGTGGCCAACGAAATCAGCGGCATCGTTATCGAGAACGTCTGATGGATGTCGCGCTTGCCCTGCCGCTGCTTGTCGGCCTCATCGCCATCGCGCTGTTCTTCGATTTCCTGAACGGTCTGCACGACGCCGCAAATTCCATCGCCACCATCGTCTCCACCCGCGTATTGCGCCCGCAATATGCGGTTGCCTGGGCGGCCTTCTTCAACTTCATCGCCTTCCTGTTCTTCGGCCTGCATGTGGCGGAAACGCTCGGCACCGGCATCATCGATCCGGCCATCGTATCGCCGCAGGTCATCTTCGCCGCGCTGATGGGCGCGATCGTCTGGAACATCGTCACCTGGATTTTCGGCATTCCCTCCAGCTCGTCGCACGCGCTGATCGGCGGTCTCGTCGGCGCCGGATTTGCGAAGGTGGGCTTCAATTCCATCGTCTGGTCAGGCCTGCTGAAGACCGTCGGCGCAATCTTCATGTCGCCGGCCATCGGCTTCTTCCTTGCCCTGCTTCTGGTGCTTGCCGTGTCCTGGCTGTTCGTGCGGCAGACACCCTTTGCGGTGGACCGCACCTTCCGCGTCATGCAGTTCATCTCCGCCTCGCTTTATTCGCTCGGCCATGGCGGCAATGATGCGCAGAAGACGATGGGCATCATCGCCGTGCTGCTGTTCAGCCAGGGGCATCTGGGTGAGAGCTTCTACGTGCCTTTCTGGGTGGTGATTTCCTGCCAGTCGGCCATGGCGCTCGGCACGCTGTTCGGCGGCTGGCGCATCGTGCACACCATGGGCTCGAAGATCACCCGGCTGAACCCGATGCAGGGTTTCTGCGCCGAAACCGGTGGTGCGCTGACATTGTTCGGCGCGACCTGGCTCGGAATTCCGGTCTCCACCACCCACACGATTACCGGCGCCATCATCGGCGTCGGGGCCGCCCGCCGCGTCTCCGCGGTGCGCTGGGGGCTTGCCGGCAATATCGTCATCGCCTGGATCGTCACCATGCCGGCGGCGGCGCTGATCTCCGCCGCCGTTTACGGGCTGACATCGCTGTTCGGCTGACAGGTTTCCTCGACCCGAACGCCACTCTCATGGGAAACAGCGGCGGAACCCTAGGCCGGGGGTCCGCCGCTGTTTTGCGTCAAACGGAATATTTCTTGCGCTTGGTGGTGCCCGCCGCCTCGGCAGGCGCCACATCCGGCTTGCCGAAGAGATATCCTTGCGCCTGCGCGCATCCCTCATCGACGACCATGCGGTATTGCGCATCGGTCTCGATGCCCTCGGCCGTCACCGGCAGGTCGAGGCTGCGGCCAAGGCCGATCACCGCACGCACGATGGCGCGGGCATTGTCGTCGTCGCTCATCGCGGCGATGAAGCTGCGGTCGATCTTTATCTTGTCGAAGGGGAAGCTCTGCAGATTGCTGAGCGAGGAATAGCCCGTACCGAAATCGTCCATGACGATGGCGACGCCGAGCGCCTTCAGCTGGTTGAGGATGACAAGCGTCGCCTTGCGGTCCTTGAGAAGGGCGGCCTCGGTAATTTCCAGTTCCAGTCGGCCGGGGGAAAGGCCGGTCTGCATCAGTACGGTGCAGACGACATGGCCGAGATTGGCCAGCGAAAACTGTAATGGCGAGACATTCACCGCGATTTTCAGATGCGGCGCCCAGGTGCTCGCCTGACGGCAGGCCTCGCGCAGCACCCATTCGCCAAGCGAGATGATGATGCCGCTTTCTTCGGCGATGGGAATGAAGACATCCGGCGACACCACACCCCTTGTCGGGTGCTGCCAGCGCACCAGCGCCTCATAGCCGACGACCTGACCACATTCGACGGAAAGCACCGGCTGATAGTTCAGCAGCAATTCGTTGCGATTGATGGCAAGCCGCAGGTCCGTTTCCAGTTGCCGGCGCTCACGGGCTTCCTGATCCATCAGCGGATCGTAAAAGGCGAGGATGCCGCGCCCGCCCATCTTGGCGCGGTAAAGCGCCAGATCGGCGGCATGCATGATGCTTTCATCGTCCTGGCCGTCCCGCGGGAAGACGGCGATGCCGATGCTGACGCCGACGGCGGTCGGATCATCGGCGGCATTCATTTTCAGCCCGAACATGGCAAGGATCGTCTCGGCCAGCAGGCGCGCCTCTTCCGCCTTCGTATGCCGGGTGGTCAGGATGACGAACTCGTCGCCGCCGAGACGGGCGACGACATCGCCAGCCCTTGCGCATTCCTCCAGAATGGCCGCGACTTTTTTCAACACGCGGTCACCCTCGGCATGGCCGAAAATATCATTGACCGCCTTGAACCGGTCGAGATCGAGCGCCAGCAGCGTGAATTCGTCCTCGGCGTCGCAATGCCCGATCTGCTGATGCAGGCGGGTCTGGAACATGGTGCGGTTTGCAAGGCCCGTCAGCACGTCATGACGCGCGAGATATTCGATTTCCCGCTGCGCCTCGCGCTTTTCCGTCAGGTCGCGAATGGCCATCACCTCGCAGGGGCGGCCGCGATATTCGATCGTGCGCACGCCGAGTTCGAGCACCTGCGCCTGCCCGGAACGCTCGCGGATCGCTTCCACCGGCGCATGTCGCGGCAGATAGGCGGGCTGGCCATCGATGGCCTTGAAGAGGTCGTCAGGGTTCTGACCGATCAGCGACACTTCTTCCCGGCCCAGAAGACCGGCAAAACGGGTGTTCAGCTCCACGATGCGCCCGTCGCGAACGACGGCGAGGCCATCCAGCGTCGCATCCACAAGCCCCTTGAGATCGACGAGGTAACGATCCACCAGAGCGGCCGCGGCGGTGGAGGAAAGGATCAGGAAGGTAACGCCGGAAATGGCGCAGATCATGATCAGCCGGGCGACATTGTCGGGATCAGGCCCCGACACGGAGGGATCCGGCGTCAGGATCGTGGCCGACATGGCGGTGAAATGCAGCGCGCAGATCGCGAAAATCGCCGATCCGGCCGGGGCGACGATGCGCTTCCACGAGCCGAGGCGGCGAAACAGAAAAAAGGCGACAAGAAAAGACGCCCAGGCCACCGCAAAACCGCCCAGCACCGGTCCCCAGCGATAACTGATCGTTGCGGCGACATCCATCCCCGCCATGCCGACAAAATGCATGACGGCGACCGATAGGGTGACAAGCGTTCCAACGATGACGGGACTGTAGGCGGCCTGCGAGCGGGCCGTGAGCGCCAGCCAGAAGCCAAAAACGGCAAGAACCGCCGAAAGGGCCGTGAAGGAGAAATCATAGCCGATCGGAACCGCGCCGTTATAGGCGAGCATGGCGACGAAATGCGTGGCCCAGACGCTCAATCCCGCAGCAAAGGCGGCAACCAGAACCCAATAGGGTTTGCGGCCGGCCGGACTTTCTTCCGCGCGCAGCAGCAGGTGAAAAAAGGCAAGCATGCCGAGGAGACAGATCGATGCCGCGAGAAGCACAATTGCCCGGTCATGCTGTATCGCGACGCATTCCAAAACCGTGAACATATGCACTCTCCCAGCCTCTGAAGAACCGCTCACGATGCCACTATGGAAGTGGTTTATTTATAAATCTCTAATGCAACTATTGATAAATGGTGCGCCGGCCTGACACGGAACGGGAAATGTGCCGAAATCCATCGGTCTTTGTGCGCGGGCTTGGTCACGGTCGAGGGAAAATTCGCCAGGCTCCGCCGTTTCATTTCCCCATGGCGCGGGTGGACACGGCCTCGCCTCTTCCGGGTCGCGGCCGATGGGCAAAAGCCATAGGGGAGCCGACGCCAGCCTGGGGTAACATTAAGGGATGCCGGCCGAAAACCGACCGGCATCCCGTGACGCAGATGATCAGCCCGGCAAAATCGCCGGGTCCCGAAAGGCCGAAGATACGCGGCCTCCTACGGCAGCTGCACGATCTCGACCCAGTTCGCCCCCTTGCCGACGGGATAACGGCCGACATTGTTCAGCGCACCGCTTTTCTGGTCGATCGAATAGACCGAGAGACGATCCGATTTTTCGCCGGAAACGATCAGGAAACGACCCGTCGGATCGATGCGGATGCCGCGGGGCTGTTTTTCGGTCTCGATGGTGCCGACACGCGAAAGCGCGCCGGTTTCCGGCGATACGGTAAAGATGGACAGCGAACTCGTCGAACGCTCCGTGGCGTAGACGAAACGGCCGTCCGGCGTCACGCCGATATCGGCGGCCCATATGCGCGGCGGGGCGGCAGCGGCGGCGCTGGCCGGAGCGGCGGGCTGTACCGGCACGTTGAAGGCCGGCGGCGGCGGCGGTGCGATACCCGGCTCAAGGCCGGAGCCAGGCGGCAGGATCGCAACGGCGTCCTGCTGGGCGAGGGTTCCGTTCGCCGGGTCGAGCCTGTAATGGATGATCTCACCGCTGAGTTCGGTCAGGATGTAAACGGATTTATTGTCCGGCGCGACGATGATGTGGCGCGGCCCCTGCCCCGCCCGCGTCTCCAGTGCCGCCGGACTATTCGGCTCCAGCATGCCGGTTTCCGGGTTCAGCACAAATTGCAGCACCGCGTCGGAGCCGAGATTGGTGGCAAACACGTATTTTCCCGTTTTGTCGCTGACAATGGAGTGGGCGTTCCGGCCCGTCAAAATCACCTGTTTCGCGCCATCCTTGACCAGCCCGTCCGCCCCCACCGGCAAAGACGCGATCTTGTTGCCGCCATAGGACGAAAAGAACAGCAGTCGCCCCGATTTTTCCGCAGAGACATAGGGCATGCTGTCGGGAAGCGCGGCCACCGCCTGTTCGGCAAGGCCGCCATTGGCCGGATCGATCGCATAGGTCACCACCCGGTAAGGCTGCGAGCGGACGACGGCATAGAGATGTTTCCGGTCGGGGCTGACCGTCATCGGCATGACGGCGTTGCCGGCCGAAACATCGCCGAGCGGCGCCAGAACACCGGTCTTTTCATCCATGCTGAAGGTATTTATTTTTCCATCGGTCGCGGCGGAGACATAAACGAATGTCTTCGCCAGCACCGTGGCGGGTGTCGCCAGCAGGACGATCGAAACCGTCAGGCAAGCCGTGGACATGGAAAACAATCTGCGCACCTGCATCACTCCTCCATTTGCCAAATGCTTCTCCGCCGAGGAACACATTTCATCGTCGTGCATCCGGCCAATCTTCAATCACCGGGTTGCCCCCACACCCGGCCCCACCTCACGCTCCGAGACGGATCATCCGATAACTCAGCGGCGCCATGGTCGCCTTCAGCCGCCCTTCCGAAAACAGCGCGCCCGCGCCATCCTGCGGCGCAACCGTTTCACTGTCCGGCCCGTTCGTCGCCTTCAGCCCGTGACCGGCCATCACCTTGTCCATGGTGACCCTGCGCGCGCCGAAACCCTCAACGGCGATGTCGAGCTCTATCGCTTCCTCCGGGTGACGATTGACAAGGAAGAAGGTCAGCCCGCCATCGGCCTCGCTCTCGACGGCCGAAACGTCGAGATACGGCACATCCTTGGCGAAGGCCGTGGAATAGCCCGGCACCTCGACAGGCAGTTTCAGCGCCCGCCCACGCCCGTAACGGGACGCAAAGAGGAAAGGATAAAATATCGTCTGCCGCCAGGCGGTCCCATCGGCGACCGTCATGATCGGCGCGATGACGTTGACGAGCTGCGCCAGGCAGGCGACCTTCACCACGTCCGCCCGGCGGATGAAGGTATTGATCATGCAACCGACCAGAAGCGCATCCTCGAAGGTATAGACGTCTTCAAGCAGCGCCGGCGCATGCGGCCAGCCATCTTGCCCTGCCAGCAACGCCTTGTCCGCCTCGCGCGAGTGATACCAGACATTCCATTCGTCGAAGCTGATATAGACGTCTTTCTGCGATCGCTTCTTCGCCTTGATATAGGCGATCACCCCGGCGATGGTGCCGATATAATCGTCCAGCCGCGCGCTCTCAGCCAGAAAATCCGCCGTATTGCCGGTCTCGTAGTCGAAATAGAGATGCAGGCTGATATAGTCCACCACATCATAGGTATAGTCGAGAACCGTCGCCTCCCAGTCGGGATAGGTCGGCATTCTGGGCGAGGAGGAGCCGCACACCACCAGTTCGATCGACGGATCGAAAGCGCGCATGGCCTTTGCCGTCTCGAAAGCCAGACGGCCATATTCGGCGGCGGTCTTCTGGCCGATCTGCCAGGGGCCGTCCATTTCGTTGCCGAGGCACCACATCTTCACGCCCCAGGGGTCTTCGCGGCCATTCCTGCGGCGAAGATCGGACCATTGGCTGCCGCCCGGATGGTTGACGTATTCGAGGAAGGAACGGGCCGCATCCAGACCGCGCGAGCCGAGATTGACGGCAAGCATCATCTCGGTGCCGGCGGCCTCGGCCCAGTCGGCGAATTCGTGAATGCCGACATGGTTGGATTCGGCGCTGTGCCAGGCAAGGTCGAGCCGCACGGGACGTTCCGCGAGCGGGCCGATGCCGTCTTCCCAATTATAGGCCGAGACGAAATTGCCGCCGGGATAACGCACGATCGGCACGTCGAGTTCGCGCACGAGATCGATGACGTCGCCACGCATGCCTTTCTCGTCGGCGGTCGCGTGTTCCGGCTCGTATATGCCGGTATAAACCGCCCGGCCAAGATGCTCGACGAACGAGCCGTAAAGGCGGCCGTCGATCCTGCCTATGGCATAGGCGCTGTGAACTGTGCCGGTGGCGCGCATGCTGCTTCTCCGTTGCCTGCTCTGCTCGATATCTTCCGCCGCGGCACTCACCGCCCGTGCGTCAACATCTCCCTGAAGGCGTGGTAGCTCTCCTTGGGCTGACGCTCGCGCGTGACGGGGTCCATGCCGACGATGCCGAATTTGGGCTGATAGCCTTCCGCCCATTCAAAATTGTCGATCAGGGTCCAGGCGATGTGGCCGCGCACATCCGCGCCCTGCCGCTGCGCATCGCGGATGGCCGCGAAGTGCCGGTCGAAGAAAGACACCCTTTTTGCTTCGTCGGTGTCGGAAATGCCGTTTTCGGTGACGAAGATCGGCAGACCGGGATAGTCCTTCGATGCGCGGACGAGGAATTCGGTCAGCGCCTGAGGATAGATTTCCCAGCCGACATTGCTTTTCTCGAGATCGCCGCGCGATTGCGTGAAGGGGAAGACCGGAACGCTGGCATCGTGCCGGTAAAGGAAGCGGGTGTAATAGTTGATACCGATCCAGTCGATGGGCGGGCTGAGCAACCGCATGTCGTCGCGCCAGTTTTCAGGCAGATAGGGCTCTAGGATGTTCGTGACCCGCTCGGGATAGGTTCCCTTGACGACTCCATCCAGGAAGAAGCGGTTGAAGATGTCATCACCCAGCGCCGCCGCCTCGATATCTTCGGGCGACTGGCTGTAGGGCTCGGCCTTTTCCATGTTGACGACGATGCCAAGCTTGTCCCTGATGCCTTCGCCGCGCATGGCGCCAATGCCGAGACCATGGGCGAGAAGCACGTGATGCATGGCTCTTGCGGTTGCCCGCACGTCGCGATAGCCGGGGGCATGGATGCCGAGAAAATGGCTGAGCACGGTAACGCACCATGGCTCGTTGAAAGTGGCGATGCTGGCCAGCCGGTCACCGAAATGGCGGCCGACCTCGGCGGAATAATCCGCAAATGCCTTTGCGGTGTCGCGGTTCATCCAGCCGCCGCGATCCTGAAGCGCGCTTGGCAGATCCCAGTGATACAGCGTCGCAAAGGGCTTGATGCCGCGTTCCAGCATGCCGTCCACCAGCCGGTCGTAAAAATCAAAGCCCGCGGGGTTCAGCGCGCCGGTCCCGTGTGGAATGAGGCGCGACCATGAGAAGGAAAAACGATAGGCATCAAAACCGCCGTCACGGATGAGATCGAGATCCTCCGCCCAGCGGTTATAGTGATCGCAGGCGATGTTGCCGTTGTCGGCATTTTTCGTGTTGCCGGGGGTGGCGGCGAACGTGTCCCAGATCGACGGCCCGCGGCCGTCAGTCTGGCCGCCCTCGATCTGGTGAGCGGCCATCGCCACGCCAAATACGAAATCCGAACCAAAATCGCTACGCTTGTGAGAAAACATGGATCAGTCCCAAGGCCGCGGGCGGCCAGTCATATGTTGAAGGTCATGCGCCCGGCAACCGGCGCGACAAAACCTTGCAGTATCGCCGCGCCGGAAGACAGGTGAGCCGTTATCAGGAGGAATATGCGTCCAGCGCCTGCAGCAGCGCGGCGGTGTAACCATAACAATAGGCGAAAGCGACGCCTTCGGGATCACGGCCGGAAATGGTTGGCACATGGTCCGGCATGATCATGTATTTATAGCCGACTTCCTTATACACCTTGAGGGAGCGGGCCATGTCCATGTCGCCCTCGTCCGGGAAGGTTTCCATGAAGGAGAGTTTCCTGCCGCGAATATTGCGGAAGTGCAGGTTGAATATCTTGTCGCGACTGCCGAACCAGCGGATGACATCCTCGATTTCCTCGCGCGGATTGTCGAGCATCTCGCCGACCGTCCCCTGGCAGAAATTCAGGCCGTGATAGGGGCTTTCGCGCATCGTCACGAATTTCTTCAATCCCTCGACGGTGCCGAGCACACGGGTGACGCCCTTGTAACCCGGCGGCGTATAGGGATCGTGCGGATGGCAGGCAAGGCGAATGCGGTTGGATTCGGCCACCGGCACCACACGCTCGAGGAAATAGTCGATACGCTCCCAGTTTTCCTCTTCGGACAGCACGCCGGCCAAACCGGGCGCCGCATTCTGGTCGGTTTTATCCCAGCGGAAGGAGGCATTGAGCGAGCCGCCGCGTCCCCGTTCGTCGGGCGTGCGCGGAATGCCGATGAGATTGAGGTTGTATTTGGCGGCCGGTATGCCCGCCGCAGCCAGATTTTCGATAAGCTTGCAGATCGCGTCGATCTGCCGGTCCCGGTTCGGACCCGCCAGCAGAATATCCGGATAGGTCGCGGATTCTATCGGGCTCGAGGGTAGCGGCAGCTGGATCATATCCAGAATGAGGCCGAAACTTTCCACTTTTTCCCGCAGGCGCTTGAGATCGTCGAGCCCCCATTTGTCCTTCGGCCCGGCCGGATCGGCGCAGATATGCTCCAAACCAAGCTGCGACCACACCCGGTAATCGTCATCTTCACGGGCGGCGAGTTGCGTTCCTACATACATGTCAGTCCTCCTGAATGACGTATGACATAATATGTATTTTTTCGGTTGTCGAGCCTCTGACGACGGTTTCGCGCGAGGAAGTCGCATGCAAGGTGACGGAATCGGGAGAATCAATCACCCGTTACGGACAGGGAAAACGCACCAGACAAACCTCTCAGCGCGCCAGACGACGATAGCGCTTCTGACTTGCCACAAGATGCTCGCGCATCGCGATACGGGCCGCTTCCGGGTCCTGATCGGCAATGGCATCGAGAATGCGTTCGTGCTCGGCCAGGACGCCGGACAGATATTGCCGGCCATTTGCATCCGGCAGCGTCGGGAACTGGCCACGCGGAATGGAGCGCTGTCCGAACCGGTTGAGAGCCTCGGAAAAATAGCGGTTATTGGTGGCCATCGCGATCGCCATATGAAACAGAAAGTCGACCTCCACTGTCTGCTCGCCGCGCTCGATCTTCAGCGCCATCTCGTGATTGGCCATACGAATAGCCTCTTCCTGCGAGGCGGACCGCCTGTAGGCCGCAATCCCGGCGGCTTCCACCTCGACTCCGATGCGAAACTCGATGAGCTCCAGCGTTTGCGGAACGCTCTGCAACTCGACCGGGGTCAGCGTCACCGCCGGCAGATCGAGAAGATCGGTCACGAACATGCCCTTGCCCTGAATGGGCGTCACGAGGCCGGCCGCCCGCAGCTCGGCAATCGCTTCGCGAACCACGGTGCGGCTGACCGAAAACCGCTCTTCCAGCTGCGGCTCGGTCGGCAATTGCGCCCCCACGGCCAACATGCCCGTTTCGATCTGCCCGCGCAAATCATCGACCAGCACCTGCGCCAATCGCGGCCTTCGTTTCGTTGCAATCTTCATCATCCGTCACCCTGCCCTGTCATCGTGGCCATGATACATCATATTACCCTATTGCAATCCCCACAAAAAGACCATAATCATAATACGACATACAACCTTCGGACAGGTTGACATTGCGTTTGTGGAGGAAATTCAATGAAATTTACTTGCTCAACCATCATGGCTGGGGCGTTTTCCATTGCCCTTGCCAGTGCGACCGCCGTTTTCGCGGCAACGCCGAACGATCAGCTCGTCATCGGCACCTCCCTCGCCCAGGTCCTTTCGCTGGATCCGCAACAGGGAACGGAAGTCAAGACCCAGGAAATCCTCGCAAACACCTATGATCGCCTGGTTTTTGCGGACCAGAACGACGGCAACAAGGTCAAGCCGCAGCTTGCGGAAAGCTGGAGCGTCGATGACAAGGGCATCACCTTCAAGCTGCGCGACGCGAAATTCGCCTCCGGCAATCCCGTGACGGCCAAGGACGTCGTCTTTTCGATCGTCCGGCTTCTCAAGCTGGATCAGTCCGCCGCCACCAACTATAAGACGGCCGGCTACACCGCCGACAACATCGAAGCCCACGTCTCTGCGGTGGACGACAAGACCTTCCGGATCGAACTGACCGACAAGGTCATTCCCGAAGTGCTGCTCTACCGCCTCGCCATGGGCGTTTCGAGCGTCGTGGACAGCACGGAAGTGGAAAAACACGTCAAGAACGGTGATTACGGCAATGAATGGCTGCGCACCAACACGGCCGGTTCCGGCCCCTATGTGCTGCGCCGCTGGACACCGAACGACATCGTCCTCCTTGAGGCCAACAAAGATTATCGCGACGGCGCGCCCACCATTCGCCGCATCGTCATGCGCCATGTTCCCGAAAGCCAGGCGGCGCGGCTGATGCTCGAGCGCGGCGACATCGACGTCGCCAACGCGCTGACGGCCGCGGATGTCAGGACCTTCGAAAGCAAGGCCGGTTTCGTCATCGATCAGGTCAAGACCGGCGGTTATTACGTGCTTGCCATGAATGCGGGCAAGGAGCCGCTGTCGAAGCCGGAAGTGCGCGAGGCGATTGCCTATGGCATCGACTACAAGGGTATCGCCAACACCATTCTCGGTTCCTATGGCCGCGTCCGCAACGTTCCCGTGCCCGAGGACTGGACAGGCGCCATCGCCAATCCCGACTGGTCGCTGCAACCGGAAAAGGCCAAGAAGCTGCTGGCCGATGCCGGTTATCCGAACGGTTTCTCGCTGACGCTGAAAACCATTTCGCAAACGCCGCGCGTGGATATGGCAACCGCCATCCAGGCGAACCTCGCCCAGATCGGCATCACCGTCAACATCCAGCAGGGCAATGGCGCCGATATCGTCGCGGCCCACCGCGCGCGTGATTTCGACCTGCTCATTCCGCAGACCGGCTCGTTCATGCCGACCGCGCTCGGCTCGCTCGACAATTTCGCATCCAACCCCAACAATGCGAAAGAAGCCAACAATGCCGGCAATTTTGTCTGGCGCTCGGCCTGGGACATTCCCGAACTCAACGCGCTGCGCGATCAGGCGAACAAGGAGCGCGACGACGCCAAGCGTCTGGAACTCGTCAAGGAAATCCAGGAAAAGTTCATCGCCCAGAAACCGGCGGTACTGCCCATGTTCGAACGTTTCGAGCCGATCGTCGTCAGCGGCCGGGTCAAGGGTTACAGCGGGCATCCCTGGTCCCTGACGCGCATCGAAGCCGTCACGAAAACCGATGCCCCCTGACGTGGCGGAAAGAAATGGAGCGGTCAACGCCGCTCCAGTTTTTGTTCGAGCATCGGACATCCGGAAATCGCATGACGGCTTTCCCGCCCGATGCTCCAGCCCAGGCGAATTGCAATGAAAGAGTTTACGCTCATCGAGCTCGGGAAACGGCTTGGCCAGCTGCTGGTCAGCCTCTTCGTCCTGCTCGTCGTCACCTTCGTGATCGGTCGCATCCTGCCGACGGATCCGGTTGGCGCGATCGTCGGTGAACTTGCCGATCCCGCTGCCTATGCGGCCATGCGCGCGCGGCTTGGCCTCGACCTGCCGATCTACCACCAGTTTTGGCTATATCTCACCTCGCTCCTGCATGGCGACCTGGGCAATGCGATCCTGACGGGCAATCCCGTCCTGCAGGATCTCGGACAGGCCTTTCCGGCCACCCTGGAGCTGGCCACCCTGGCGGTCATCATCTCGACGCTTCTCGGCGTGCCTCTCGGCATGACCGCGGCCTTCTTCCGCGACAGCTGGTTCGACAAATTTACGCGCGTCATCTCGCTGGTCGGCCATTCCATTCCCGTATTCTGGTTCGGCATTGTCGGCCTGGTGATATTTTACGCCGGCCTTCAGTGGGTCGGCAGCCCCGGCCGCGTCGACGTCTATCTGGAGGGGCTGGTCGAACCGCGCACCGGGCTTCTTCTCGTCGACAGCCTTTTGGCGGGCGATACCGAAGTTTTCTGGAATGCCGTGTCCCACATCATCCTGCCGGCCTGCATCCTCGCCTATTCGGCCATGGCCTACATTACCCGCATGACCCGCAGTTTCACCCTGGAACAGCTCAATCAGGACTATGTAACGGCCGCGCGCGCCAAGGGCGCCTCCAGCATGCGCATCGTCATCCGCCATCTTCTTCCCAACATCGCCGTGCAGCTCATCACCGTGCTGGCGATCTCCTATGGCGGCCTGCTCGAAGGTGCGGTGGTGACGGAAATCGTCTTTTCCTGGCCCGGCATCGGTCAATATATGACCAACGCCCTGATGACAGGCGACATGAACGCCGTTCTGGCGGGCACCCTCATCATTGGATTGATCTTCATGATCCTGAACTTCCTTTCCGATCTCGCCTATCTGGTGTTCGATCCCCGCACGAGAGAGGCAACGACATGAGCACAGAAACCCTCTCCGCAACGTCGGCAAAACTCTCTTTCCTCCACCGCTTCGCGGGCAGCTCCAGGAGCTTCTTGGCGAAACTCGCCGACGAGCCGCTCGGCATGTTCGGCTTCGCCGTCCTGCTCCTGCTGGTTATCGTCGCGATCCTCGCGCCCTGGATCGCACCCTATGATCCGACAAGCCAGAACCTCGCCGAAGCCCTGCAGGCGCCGAGCGCCGCCCATTGGGCGGGCACGGACGAATTCGGCCGCGATATTCTTTCGCGTCTGATCTACGGCACAAGAATAACGATCCAGACCGTGCTCTCCGTGTCGCTGATCATCGGCCCCCTCGGCCTGATCATCGGCATCGTCGCGGGCTTCGTCGGCGGACGCACGGACGCGCTGCTGATGCGCGCCACCGATATCGTGCTCAGCTTTCCCTCGCTCATCCTGGCGCTGGCCTTCGCAGCCGCGCTCGGCGCCGGGCTCAACACCGCCATCATCGCCATTTCGCTGACGGGCTGGCCGCCGATCGCCCGCCTTGCCCGCGCCGAAACGCTGATCGTGCGCAATACGGATTATGTGGCCGCCGCCAGGCTTTACGGCGCCTCGAAAACCCGGCTTCTGTTTCTCTACATAGCGCCCATGTGCATCCCTTCCGTCGTCGTGCGGCTGACGCTCAGCATGGCCGGCATCATCCTCACCGCCGCAGCGCTCGGATTTCTCGGCCTCGGCGCCCAGCCGCCGGCGCCGGAATGGGGCGCCATGATCTCCAACGGCCGCAAGTTCATGCTCGACAACTGGTGGGTCGCCGTCATGCCCGGCATCGCCATCCTCGTCACCAGCCTTGCGTTCAACCTCGTCGGCGATACGCTTCGCGATATTCTGGATCCACGCCATGCCCGGTAATGAACCCATTCTCAAGATACGGGATCTCTCGGTGCGTTTCGGCCGCGCCAGCATTCCCGCCGTCAACAATGTCAACCTCGATCTCGGGGCGGAAAGGGTTGGCATCGTCGGCGAATCCGGTTCGGGCAAGTCGACGCTCGGGCGCGCCGTCATGCGGCTTCTGCCGCCCTCGGCGCGGGTCGACGCATCGACACTCGATTTCGAGGGCGCGCCGCTTCTCACCCGCAGCGAAAAAGCCATGCGCAGCCTTCGCGGCAACCGCCTGGCGCTCATCATGCAGGACCCGCGCTACTCCCTCAACCCTGTCCTGCCCGTTGGCAAGCAGGTTGCCGAAGCCGCACTTCTCCACCAGAAGATCAGCAAGGCGCGCGCGCTCGAACTTGCAGCGGAAATGCTCGGGCGGGTGCGTATCGCCGATGTCGAAAGAACGATGCAGCTTTATCCGCACCAGATATCGGGCGGCATGGGCCAGCGCGTGATGATCGCCATGATGCTTCTGGCAAAACCGCGCCTCGTGATCGCCGACGAACCGACATCGGCCCTTGATGTCAGCGTGCGGGGCGATGTGCTGCGGCTGCTCGACGAGCTTGTTCGCGAAAACAACTCGGCCCTTCTGCTCATCAGCCACGATATCCGCATGGTCGCGTCCTTTTGCGAAAGAATTCTTGTCATGTATCAGGGCCGCGTCGTTGAAACGCTCAACCGTCTTGATGAGGCCAAACATCCCTATACGCGCGGACTGATCGCGGCGATGCCGGATCCGAAAAACCCGGTCCGCCGGCTGCAGGTGCTGGACCGCAAAGCCATCAACGAAGCAGGGAGCCTGTCATGATCGACGTCAAGGAACTGTCCGTTTCCTTCGGTCAGGGAGAAGGCCGCAAGCAGGTCGTCAAATCCGTTTCCTTCTCGGTCGGTAAAGGCGAGACGCTTGGCATCGTCGGCGAATCCGGCTGCGGCAAATCCACCGTCCTGCGTTCGCTTGCCGGGCTGGACCGCCATTGGCAGGGGACGATCTCGCTCAACGGCAATCCGGTCGATCCCGAGCGCACCAAGGAGCAACTGCTGCTGGCGCAGATGGTCTTTCAGGATCCCTACAGCTCCATCCATCCGCGCCACCGTATCGAGCGCGTGCTTGCCGAGCCCGTGAGGGCGATGAAGAAGGGCGAAGGCTGGGATCGCGTCGCCCCCGCGCTGCAGCAGGTGGGGTTGCCGACGGGTTTCGCCGAGCGTTTTCCGCACCAGCTGTCGGGCGGACAGCGCCAGCGTGTGGCCATTGCGCGCGCGCTGATGCTTGAACCGGAAATCCTGCTGCTGGACGAACCGACATCAGCGCTGGATGTCTCGGTACAGGCCGAGGTTCTCAACCTTCTGTGCGACCTGCGCGATCAGCGCGGGCTTACCTATGTCCTCGTCAGCCACGATCTTTCGGTGATCGCCCATATGTGCGACCGCGTGCTGGTGATGCAGAATGGCAGCTTCGTCGACGAGTTGACGAAGGACGACCTGCAACAGGGAAAAACCCATCACCCCTATTCGCAGATGCTGTTCGATGCGACGGTGATAACGCCGGAAAGATGATTTGGCGCCGGCCTGTCACGCACAGGCTGAACCTGACATGCCTGGGCGGATGGCAACGGCCATCCCCTTGCACCCGGAAAGGCGAGGACGCCTTGCCCCTCGCCAGCGTCTGCACCCGCAACCGCGTCCCGATGGCCCCGTCATTCCTCGCCGCCCCGCAAAAACTTGGTGATACGGGTCTTAGGACGCGGTGGGCCGCGTATTGCGCCTCGTGACCCCTTAGGACCTGGCGCGAGGACAATCGCGCCGGATGGCGTCCCCACCGCCTCATGTGCCGGGGCGACACCCCGTACTTTGACGGGCGAAGAATGCGTTCGGCATTTGTTCTGGATTGCTGTTTGAGTCTTTGCTAATCATTGCAACAACGGGGCAGACATGGCGAGCCGCAGCACGGCCCGCCGGCCTTTTTGCCGAGGCCCCGTCGGACGGACAACCACATATCAAGGATTGCAGGCATGGCGGTTGCCTATCTGGACAAGTTGAACGAACAGCAGCGCAGGGCGGTGGAACACGGCGTCGGGCTGACGGAAGGGCAGACGGCCGGGCCGTTATTGATCATCGCCGGCGCCGGTTCCGGCAAGACCAACACGCTTGCCCATCGCGTCGCGCATCTGATCGTGAATGGCGCCGATCCCCGCCGCATCCTGCTGATGACCTTTTCAAGACGTGCCGCCTCGGAAATGGCGCGGCGTGTCGAGCGGATCTGCAAGCAGGTCATCGGCGGCAATTCGGGAGCGCTTGCCGATACGCTTTCCTGGTCCGGCACATTTCACGGCATCGGCGCACGCCTTTTGCGCATCTATGCCGAACAGATCGGCCTCAATATCGATTTTACCATCCACGACCGCGAAGACAGCGCCGACCTGATGAATCTGGCCCGGCACGAACTCGGTTTCTCCAAGACCGAAAGCCGCTTTCCGACGAAGGGAACATGCCTTGCGATCTATTCGCGCGCGGTGAATTCCCAGACGGCGTTGAAGGACATCCTGCGCCAGCACTATCCATGGGTCGCCAGCTGGGAGAGCGAACTCAAGGCGCTGTTTGCGGCCTATGTCGAGGCCAAACAGGTCCAGAACGTGCTCGATTACGACGATCTTTTGCTCTACTGGGCGCAAATGGTGAGCGATCCCGTCCTGGCGGAGGATATCGGCAACCGTTTCGACCATGTGATGGTCGACGAATATCAGGATACCAACCGGCTGCAGGCCTCGGTGCTGATGGCGCTCAAGCCCGGCGGCCGCGGCCTGACCGTGGTGGGCGACGATGCGCAGTCGATCTATTCGTTCCGCGCGGCGACGGTGCGAAACATCCTCGATTTTCCGGCTTCCTTCAGCCCGGCCGCCGATATCATCACGCTGGATCGCAACTATCGCTCGACGCAGCCGATCCTGGCGGCCGCCAACGGCGTCATCGATCTGGCGCGCGAGCGGTTCACCAAGAACCTCTGGACCGAGCGGCAGTCGCTGGAGCGCCCGAAACTCGTGACGGTGAAGGACGAAACCGAACAGGCGAACTTCATCATCGACCAGATCCTTGCCAATCGCGAGACGGGCATGACCCTGAAGCAGCAGGCCGTGCTGTTCCGCACCTCCAGCCACAGCGGCCCGCTTGAGGTGGAGCTGACCCGCCGCAACATTCCCTTCGTCAAATTCGGCGGCCTGAAATTCCTCGACAGCGCCCATGTGAAGGGCATGCTGGCCGTGCTGCGCTTCGCGCAGAACCCGCGCGACCGCGTCGCCGGTTTCCGGCTGCTGCAGATGCTGCCCGGCATCGGCCCGAAGAAAGCCGGCAATCTTCTCGATGTGATCGCGACAGATCCGGAGCCGCTGCTTGCCCTTGCCGAAATTCCGCCGCCGCCGAAGACCGGCGACGACTGGACGGCTTTCACGCAATTGCTGGTGCGGCTGCGGCAGGGGCAAAACGGCTGGCCGGGCGAGATCGGGCAGGCGCGGCTGTGGTACGAGCCCCATCTCGAACGCCTCCATGAAGACGCCGATGCCCGCAAGGCGGATTTGCTGCAACTCGAGCAGATCGCTGGCGGTTATGCCTCACGCGAACGGTTTCTGACCGAGCTGACGCTCGATCCGCCCGATGCCACCAGCGATCAGGCCGGCGTGCCGCTTCTTGACGAGGATTATCTCAGCCTGTCGACCATTCATTCGGCAAAGGGTCAGGAATGGCGAGCCGTCTTCATCCTGAATGTGGTGGACGGCTGCATCCCCTCCGATCTCGGGGTCGGCACCACCCAGGAACTCGAGGAGGAGCGCCGGCTGCTTTATGTCGCCATGACGCGCGCCAAGGACAGCCTGTCGCTGATCACGCCGCAACGTTTCTTCACCGGCGGCCAGAACCAGCAGGGCGACCGGCACGTCTACGCGGCAAGAACCCGCTTCATCCCGGCAACCCTGCTGCAATTTTTCGAAGCCGCCACCTGGCCGATCGTTTCGGCCGCCGCCTCGGAACGCAGCGCGCAGCAGATCCGTATCGACGTGGGTGCGCGGATGCGGGCGATGTGGAAGTGAGAGCGGGGCTCCCCCCGCGCCCGTGAAGGCCTCGTCACGACGCCCGGCCTTTGCCGCTGCCGTTAGAACTTGATGCTGGCCGTCAGGCTGACGTTGAAGGGCTCGCCCACGGCATTGGCATAGCTGGTGGAGCCGATCGACGAGGTATAATAGGTCTTGTCGAAGATGTTCTTCAGATTGAGCTGCAGCGTCACAGGTTTTTCCAGCTGCAGCGTATAGGTGGCGAAGGCGTCGAAGACCGCGTAACCCGGCAGATTATAGGAATTGTCGTTGATGCCGGCGCGCTCCCCCACCGCGCGGATGCCGCCGCCGATGCGCAGCGTATTGCCATTCGGACCGACCTCGCCGACATCATAGGCAAGAAAGAGCGAACCGGTGTGGCGGGCCACGTTCGGCAGGCGCTTGCCGGCATAAAGAGAGTCCTCGAGCACGAGCGCATCGGTATAGGCATAGCTCGCGATCAGGTCGAGATCGTCGGTAAGGCTGCCGGCAATATCCACTTCCACGCCGCGCGAACGGACAAGGCCGGCAGCCTTCACCGTCGAGACGCCGCCAGCATCGTCCGAATAGGCGACATTGCGCTTGCGGGCGTTGAACAGCGCGATATTGGCGTTCAGCCCGGCAAAGAGATCGAACTTCGCGCCGACCTCGTAAGAAATGCCCTCCTCCGGATCAAGCCCGCCATAATAGGCGCCGATCGAGGATTGCGGACGGAAGGTCTTGGCCACATTGGCGTAAAGCGAGGCATCCGGCGTCAGCTTGTAGACAAGGCCGGCATTGGGGATGAGTTCGCCGCCATGCTTCTCTGTATTGACGACGAAGGGACGGCCCTTGCCGGCATAGATGTCATAATACTGGTAACGCAAACCGCCGACGACGATCCACTGGTCGTTGAGATGCAACGCGTCCTGCATGTAGATCGAGGCGGTGGAGAGTTCTTCCGTCTGGTCGCTGTCGACGGCCCGGACCGTGGTGCAGGCCGGCAACCGGCCATAGACGGGATTGTTGATGTTGAAATTGGTTGAATTCGCGCAGCGCAGCATGTCCGTGCGCAGCGTGTCGCTGTAGTCGTAAGAGGCGCCGAACAGCAGATCGTTGCGCAGGCCGCCAATTTCGGCCTCGCCCGTCAGATCCGCGCGGACCGCGTGATTGTAGATGGTGGAATATTGTGTGGCATCCGCCCGGCGCGTCACCTGCCCCGTGCTGGAATTGTATCCCATCACGCGCGCCTGATTATCCGAATATTCGTTGCGGCTATAGGCGTAATTCAGCGACAGTTTCCAGTCATCGGACAATTGCCGGTCGATGTCGATGCTCGCCAGATCGGATTTGCCGTCGGTGATATTATAGGCTTCGTCCAGCCTCAGCCGCCGGCTGACATTGATGGCCCTGCCGGTCGCAGGGTCGAAGATCGTGCCGCGATCGAAGGGCACGCTGTAGTCCTCGTGCATGTAGGACACGGTGATGTCTGTGTCTTCGCCGCTCCATTTCAGCGAAGGCGCGATCAGCCAGTTCTTCTTCTCCCCGAAATTGCGCCAGTAATCGCTATTCTCCCCCTCGCCGATCAGGCGATAGGAGAAATCCGTTCCGGCAATCGGGCCGGTGACATCAAAACCGCCGGACGTGCCATATTTGCCCGCCCCATAGGCGGAAAAGCGCGAATAGGCCTCGGCGGTAAAGGTATCTTCCGGCTTCTTCGTCACAACATTCACCATGCCGCCGGGATCGAGAATACCGTAAAGCGTCGAGGCCGGCCCCTTCAGCACTTCCACCCTTTCGACCGTGTCGTTGAAGGAATGCGGGAGCGCCGTCTTCAGCCCGTTGACGAGAATGGAACCGTCGCGATTATCGCCGAAACCACGGCGAATGACGGCATCCTGCGTGCCGCCCAGCGTATTTGCCTGCGTGACGCCGCTGACATTGGCCAGAGCCTCATCCAGCGAGCGGGCCTGCTGGTCGCGCAGCACCTCGTTCGTCACCACATTGACCGATTGCGGAATATCGAGGATCGGCGTTTCGGTGCGCGTCGCCGTGCCCGTCGTCACCGGCTGGTAACCGCGCGCGCCTTTCTTGACCTCGGCATTGACGGTTATGGTCTCGAGCACGGTCGTTCCGTCGGCATTTTTCTTTAGCGATCCGCTCTCCTGCGCAAAGGCCGGCAGGGCGACGCCCGCCAGAAGAAATGCCAGCAGCGCCCGCGAGCCCACCCGAATGATCATCGAACCGTCATGCATCCTGTTTGTCCCCGACTGTCCCAAATCGTCATCGCGACGATGCACCGCTCTTTCAATTGATGAATGTAGTAGTCAACTTTTATTTCCGCCAAAGTGAGGAAAATGCCGCCGCCCACGGGCGTATAATCATGTATTGCCGCCGCCTATCTGGTGCCTGGCGGCCGCTTCCGGCGCAAATCTGCACGTCAAAGACGCTTTTTCGCAGCCCATATACTTGACTACTACAGTCATCAATAATTCTGGTGGCGGTTCATACGAACGGGGACGATCTTGAGCATCGGCGACAAATCCATAAGCGCGGACACGAGGCTTGCGGCACAGGCGATCGAGCTTGCCTATGGCGACCGGCCTGCGCTGGCCGAGACGTCGATCGATATCGCGCCGAACCGCTTCACCGTTCTGCTCGGCCCGAACGGCTCGGGAAAATCCACGCTGCTTTCCGCGCTCGCCCGCCTGCACCGGCCGAACCGTGGCCACGTCCTTCTCGATGGCCGCGACATCTTTCGCCATCCGACACGGGACGTGGCGCGCAGGCTCGGCATGCTGGCGCAGCAGAACCACACGCCGGAAGGGCTTTCGGTTGTCGATCTCGTCTCCCGCGGCCGTTATCCCCATCAGGGTTTTCTGAAACAATGGAGCGAAGACGACGCCCGCGCAGTGGAGCAGGCGCTGTCGGTAACGGGCATGTCAGGGCTGGCGGAAAGAGCCGTCGACAGTCTTTCCGGCGGCCAGCGCCAGCGTGCCTGGATCGCCATGGCGCTGGCGCAGCAGACCGATATCATTCTGCTGGACGAACCCACCACCTATCTGGATCTGCACCATCAGATAGAGGTGCTGGACATGCTGGCCGATCTCGTCACGCACCATGACCGCACGATCGTGGCGGTGCTGCATGACATCAACCTTGCCCTGCAATATGCCGATCAGCTGATCTTCCTGAAGGATGGGCGACTGCGGCACCGGCTGGAAACGGCCGCGGCCTGCGATGCCGGCATTATCGCGGATGTGTTCGATATGCCTGTCGCCCAGCTCACCCATCCGGTCACGGCCCGGCCGGTGTTTCTTCCCCTGCCCGGACGGACCGGCGCGGCATGATGCCCGGCACCACCAGCAATACCCTGCCGACCCTGCGGATGCAGGCCTGTGGCCGGGCGGCTGCCGCAGCGCTCTTGCTGCTGCTCGCGATCCTGCTTTTGACACTGGCGCATATTGCCACCGGCCCGCGCCCGGTCGCACCCCATGTCCTGCATGAGCTGATATTTTCCTACGATGCCCGCAGTTTCGACCAGCAGGTCCTGCTGCGGCTGCGGCTTCCCCGCCTGCTGGCGGCGCTGCAGGCTGGCGCCTGCCTTGGCATGGCCGGGCTTCTTTTGCAGACGCTGCTGCGAAACCCGCTCGGCGAACCGCATATTCTCGGCCTGAATGCCGGCGCGAGCCTGGCCGTCGTCGCGGCGACGGTCACGCCGCTCGGGCTGATTGCCACGCCGGCGCTGCGGCCGTTGCTGGCGGCCACGGGAGCGGGCATCAGCTTTTCGCTCGTTCTTCTGCTCGCCTCGTCCGGGCGGCAGGGGCTGACAGCGGCGAAACTCATCTTTTGCGGCATCGCGCTTTCCACACTTGCGGGAACGCTGACCTCCGCCATCCTCATTCTCAACGAAGAAACATTGCAGCAGATGCGCTTCTGGCTGGTGGGCGACACTGCCGGCGTTTCGATGACGGCCGTGGCCGCCGCCCTGCCGGCAGCCGGCATTGCGCTCATCGTCGCCGTTGCCGTTGCGCCGCGGCTCGATCTTCTGGCGCTGGGCGACAACATCG
Organism: Agrobacterium sp. NPDC089420; assembly: GCF_044900305.1. Classification (NCBI taxonomy): domain Bacteria; kingdom Pseudomonadati; phylum Pseudomonadota; class Alphaproteobacteria; order Hyphomicrobiales; family Rhizobiaceae; genus Agrobacterium; species Agrobacterium sp. NPDC089420. The sequence goes on from NZ_JBJDMY010000010.1 coordinate 189,686, forward strand.
CCGCGACGCTTGGCGTATCCGTCGGCGCAACCCGGGTCCTGGCGCTCGTCTCGATCTCGCTGTTTTGCGGCGCGTCCATCGCCATCGTCGGCCCGATCGGTTTTGTCGGGCTTGTGGTGCCGCCGCTTGTCGCGCGCCTGAGGACAGGACGGCTTCTGCTGGCGCTTCCGCTCGCGGCGCTTGGCGGTGCTGCGCTGCTCATCGCCGCCGACCTTGCCGCCCGGCTGATCCTTTCGCCGAAGGAACTGCCGACAGGTGCGATGACCGGACTTGTCGGCGCGCCGGTCTTTCTCTGGCTGGTGCGCAGGGTGCTGAAATGAACCGTTACCGCGTTGTCCGGCTGGCGCATTTCTCCATCCGTTTCGTGCCGTTGCGGCTCGCCATTCTGCTGGCGCTGTTCCTCTGCCTCGCGCTTGTCGCCGTGGGATCGCTGACCGCCGGCAGCCAGCATATCCCAGCTGCCGCGTTTTGGTCTCTCGCAACCGGGGCCGGCGCCGATCCCGCCTTGGCAGACGCCGCCGTGGTTCTCGACTTCCGGCTGTCGCGTCTCGCGCTTGCGGTGGTGGCCGGCGCCATGCTCGGCATTGCCGGCGCCATCATGCAGGCCACAACCCGCAACGGCCTTGCCGATCCCGGCCTGCTCGGCGTGCGGGAAGGCGCATCGCTTGCCGTGCTGGGCTGCCTGTTCCTGCTGCCTTCCCTGCCGGTGATGTTGCGTCCCGCCGCCGGTATCGCAGGGGGAATGGCAAGCGCTGCGATGATTCTGAGCCTTTCCGGCCCGACCTCGCGCCTGCGTTTCGTGCTGACCGGCATCGGCTTTTCATGGTTTCTGTCAGCTTTGCTGCTTATCCTGATGGCATCGCTCGATATTCGCAACCTGCAGACGGCGATGATCTGGATGGCGGGAAACCTGCAGGCGGCAAGCTGGAGCGCCGTTGTCGTTCTTTCCGTCATCCTCGCCATCGCCATCGGTCTTCTCGTCCTGACCTCCCGCGCCGCCGATGCGCAGGCGCTCGGCGACCGTGCCGCGGCGGCGCTGGGCGTCCATAACCGCCGGCTTTCGGCCCTGCATGTCGCGCTTGCGGTCATTCTCACCGCATCCTGCATTTCCTTCACCGGCAGTATCGGTTTTGTCGGCCTGATCGGCCCGCATATCGCCCGGCTTCTGTTACCCGGCGGCTCCCATCTCGGAAGGATCGCCGGCGCGGGCCTGGCGGGAGCAACGCTTGTGGCATCGGCCGACACCATTGCCCGCACCGCCTTTTCACCGCTGGAGCTGCCGACCGGTATCGTTCTTTCCGCCGTCGGCGCCCCCACCCTTCTCGCCCTCCTCTGGTTTCACCGGCATCGCCTATAGGTCCTCCATGCGCAAACCGCTTCTCGCCCTTCTTTCCGCCGCCGGGCTTTTCATCGGCGCAACCACGGCCCATGCGGACGAAGCCCGCCGCAGCTTTACCGACGATCTCGGCCGCAATGTTTCCATTCCCGCAAAACCGAAACGCATCGTAACGCTGCACGACATCGACCTCACCATACCGCTGATCGAACTCGGCGTGATGCCGGTGGGCAGCCACGGCCGCATGGGGGCGGATGGCAAGGCCTATCTGCGCTCCAGCGCCATCCTGACTGGGATCGACTTCGACAATAGCGACATCACCTATATCGGCTCCATCAATGCCGATCTCGAGGCGATCGTCGCCCTCAAGCCCGACCTGATCCTCACCGAACCGGACCGCCCCACCCCCATCGCAAAACTGGAGCAGATCGCCCCGACCGTCGCCATCGACAATACCAAGGACGGCGCGCCGCATATTTACAAGGTGCTTGCCGACCTCACCGGCACGCAACGGCGCCTTGCCATTCTGGACCGGCGCTACCGGGCGCAGATCGAGGCGCTGAAAGCGTCGGTCGATACCGGCGCGACGACGGTTTCGGTATTTCAGCCGCTCAACGGCAAGATCAGCGTCTACCACACCTATCGGGCGCTCGGGCGGGTGCTGCGCGATGCGGGGTTCAGGTTCCCGGCCATCATCGACGCCATACCGGAAGGCGATCGCATCGAGATCAGCGCGGAACGGCTGCCGGAACTCGACGCCGATATCATCTTCGATCCCTACCGTTCCGATACAGGCGCGTCGCCACAGGCGGAAATCGACATGATGGAAGCGGTAATGCCAGGCTTTTGCAATTTCCTCGAGGCCTGCCGCAGGGGTCGTTACGTTCTCCTGCCGCGCGAGGAAGCGATCTCCAACTCCTATGCCGCACTCAGCCTCATGATCGCCGCCGTCCAGTCACATCTCACCGCCAGACCGGCAGCGGAAAAATAGGGGATGCGACCTGCGCCGACAAAAGCGCTTGCCTGCGGGCGCGGCGCGCTGCTAATCGGTGAAGAAGAGTATGAAACTCATCTTCACGGATACATCCATGGCGGCTGGCGAAACGCAGACATCAAGGCTTCGGCGCATCGACCGGTTCGGCGATCAGCTGCGCAAGCGCCGCGACCGGCTGTCACCCGGTCTGCTTGCCGTTGCCGAATATATTGACGGCCATCGCCATGCCGTTCTCGGCAAATCGGCGCTGGAAATCGGTTTCGAGACCAAAACCTCCGATGCAACCGTCATCCGCGCCATCCAGGCGCTCGGTTTTCAGGGGCTGGTCGATCTGAAGGAAACGCTGGAAGCCTATCTCGGCGTGACCGACTCACCGGTGGAAAAAATGGCGGCCACGACCAAATCGATGTCCGGCAATTCGGATGCCGCCATCGATTTCGTCCTCGAAAACCAGAAGAACACGCTGGAAATGCTTGCCAACGCCGAGAACCGCGAAGCCATGGCCGCCGCCGTGCGGCTTCTTTCGCAAGCGCGCGGCATCGGCGTGCTCGGCATCGGCGCTTCCGGCATCATCGCCACCTATGCGGCCCGGCTGTTCCAGCGTTCCGGCGTCCGCTCCTATGCGCTGAACGCCACCGGCATCGCCCTCGCCGAACAGCTGCTCGACCTTGAAAACGGCCATGTCCTCATCATGCTGCTGCACGGCCGCGCCCACCGCGAAGCCCAGACCGCCATCACCGAGGCAGGCCGCCTCGACATCCCCATCATCATGCTGCTCGGCCAGGAAGACAGCGTACTCAGAAAACACGCCAATGCCTGCCTCTTCCTGCCCCGCGCCAAAACGGAAGGCGTGGCGCTGCACGCCCCTTCCCTGATCGCGATGGAAACCCTCGCACTCGCCCTCTCCGGCGCCCGCCCGGACCGAAGCCTGGAGACGCTGGAACGGCTGGTGGAACTGAGAACGTCGATCAGGCCGCATAAGCGGACCTAGTTCGGAAACATTCAATAACGTCTGGAAATATTCAGCCCCGGTGCGCTTAGGTCCTGCAACCATTTGACGTCTGCACAGTTGCTTCAATGGTGCAGACGTGGATATCTGTTTGCCGCGTTCTTATAAGTTAGAGATCACCGAGCAACCATAGAGTTCTGCGCCAGGAATACATCAAGGGCTTATATGAAAGATAAGGTTGTTCCCATTCTCCTCGCGGGTGGCGTTGGCTCTCGTCTCTGGCCGGCATCCAGAGACAATTTGCCTAAACAATTCCAACGTCTCATCGGGTCACATTCGACCTACCAGGAAACACTCAAACTCGTGGCCGATCCAACAACATATCGCTTGCCGATTGTTATCACCAATGGAAACCAAGCAAGGCTGGCCGAAACACAGGCCGAGGCGTTAGAGCAAAAAGTCAGCATTCTACTCGAACCTTCGCAAAGAGACAGCGCCGCAGCGGTCGCGATTGCAGCATTGGTGGCCGAAGATCGCTGCCCCGGTTCCATTGCACTGGTGCTGGCGACGGATCACATCATCTGGGATGAAGAGGGGTTTTCCAATTGTGTCGGCGCCGGGATCGAGGTCGCGAGATCGGGGAAAATCGTTGTTTTCGGACTTGAGCCGACCGAACCACGCACAAGCTATGCGTATATAAGAGCCGGACAGCCACTCAAAGAGTTTCCTGACATTGCAACCGTAGAGACTTTTGTCGAAAAACCTAACTTAGAACTTGCCTTGGAATACATGCAGAAGGGCTATTTGTGGAATTCCGGCAATTACATGTTCAGGTCGGACATCATAATATCCGAATTCGGTATTTACGCGCCCGACATCCTGAGCGCCGCCAGGAATTCCTTGCAAAAATCCAACTTAGACGGCGCCTTCATCCAGCTGGATAAAGTAGAATTTGAGAAATCACCGAAGAAATCACTGGACGTTGCTTTGATCGAGCGCTCAAATGCTGTCGTTGTGGTTACCGGCAAATTCCGTTGGTCTGATATTGGATCCTGGGACACAATTTGGGCCGCGTCCCCAAAAGACGACAGCGGAAACGTGGCAATGGGAAATGCGACAATACATGAATCAGCAGGGTGTCTTGTCCATTCACAGGGAATACACACTGCAATAATAGGCCTTGAGAACATAATTACCATTTCAACGCCAGACGAGGTATTGGTGGTATCAAAGGACAAGGCTCAAGACGTCAAACGGCTTGTGGAAAAATTGAGGGAAAAATCACCGATAAAATAGCAGATACATCCAAACACATGAAAGCATGTTAAGGCGGTTTTTCCGCATGGAAATATTCGCTGCTGGCGCTTCTTTTGAAAAAAGAACAGGGGCATGTTTCCTGGCCAAGGGGATCAATCTTCCTTGCTCCCACGCGTTTCAACGCGAAGTAGAATGAATGTGAAGTCTAGAAGGAGTGGCTAGTGCTGATATCTTATGCGCAAAATGGTGAAGATATTCTATTGTGGAGAGCATTGAACCAAATTGCCGCAGGCTTCTATGTCGACGTTGGAGCAAACGACCCTGAAGAGGATTCCGTTACAAAGCTTTTTTATGACAAAGGCTGGACGGGAATAAATATCGAACCCTCCTCCGAGGTTTTCGGCCACCTGAATTCAGCTCGGCCGCGTGACATCAATCTGCGATGTCTCGTCGGCGCAGAGGATCGTGAGCAGACCTTTTATGAAACAACAACAAGAGGCTGGGGCACCTCAGCCAGTGACGTTGGCGAAAAATATGTCGAGCAGGGTCTGGCGGAGCGGATCACGCTGCCGCAAAAGTCGCTGAATTCCATCCTGTCGGACCATGGCGATCGCGACATTCATTTCCTGAAAATCGACGTGGAAGGAGCCGAAGGCGAGGTTCTGCGAGGCCTCGATCTCAAGCGCTTCAAACCGTGGATATTGGTCGTGGAAGCACTGGACCCTATCGACAATCTCCCGAGAACCGAGGGATGGGAAGAAAACGTCCTTTCCTGCGGCTATAAGAAAGTCTTCTTCGACGGTCTCAATAATTATTATTTACACGAAGATCATTCAGACCTGGAACGGTTTCTCTCGACGCCGGCAAATGTTCTTGACAATTACCAGATAAATTCCCTGCGCAAGTCGCTTTTGAACGCGCAATCGAAAAATGATCAAATTGCCGACCTGATTTCGCGCGTGGATGCCCAGAACACTCAAATTTCTTGGCTGTCCCAAAAATCCGAACAGTTAAACGGGTTGATTTCCAGCCATAGAAAAGATTTCGCAAGCGATGCTCCGGACAAAACTATCCGCCTCAAAGTAGCGATCCCCGACATGGAGGGAGAGAGGGAAACCAAGCTTTATCTCACCGTGCATAGGGAGAGCGGCATAGTTGGTGTCGAGCCAATAAAATTCAAGCTTCGCGATATCTGGCCGAAATCTGTTAAACGTGCGGTTCATGCGACATGGGACCCCCTGCGAGATTTCGTCCGCAAGGGAACAATCATTCCCAGCCGTAAAATCTGGCCAGCCTCACTCAAAAAAGCTTTTCACGCCACCTGGGATCCTGCAAGGGATTTCATCCGCTACGGACAATACAACCGCCTTCTCGTCTCAAGTCGCAAAATCTGGCCACGCCCAATAAAGCGTGCGTTCCACGCAACGTGGGACCCGGCAAGAGATTTCGTGCGCGAGGGGCCGCTGCATGAAATGCTCGTTGCCGCCCGCCGAATTTGGCCTAAGCCAGTCAAGCGTGCCTTCCACGCCACATGGGATCCGATCAAGACGTCCCTGCGAAAGCCGATTGTCGAAAAATCGACGCCAGTGGCACCTGTCCGTCGCTCGAGAACACTCCGATCAGTGGCAAAAGGAAATGACCCGGTCATCTTCCTGTTTGTGGGCCAAACAGTAAATTGCAACATTAATACGGGCGTTCAGCGAGTTGTTCGCGGCCTTGCGTCCGGTCTTATCAGATCAGGAAAAACCGTTCGCTTCATCAAGTGGGATGAATCAACAGCGCAATGTATCCTCATCGATCGCCAGGAGCGGGAAGTCCTTGCGCTCTGGGAAGGGCCGCCAATCACGCCCTCGGAAGAAACATTTTATGAAAGCGACAGCCAGTCGATTGTGCTCCTGAATAAAACGGAGTTTCAGCAAGGGTGGCTCATCATACCTGAGGTGATGCATTTAGATGCGCGTGACGACTTAGCACTGAACGTCACATTCTGGGCGCATCGCAACAACCTGAAGGTCGGCTCAATCTTCTATGATGCGATACCGTTGAAAAGTCCGGAGTGGGCACATATTGCGCCGGCGCATCAAAGATACATGTCGCACCTGCGTTTATCCGACGCCGTTTGGCCGATTTCAAACTGGTCCGGAAAGGATCTCGTCGCGTTCTGGCACAGCTACGACAAGGCAGACGCCGATACGATTCCAGTATGTGAGCCCCTGGACTTGCCGGGATCGTCTTCAAGTCACCTCCGTGTATCCGACCGGACGCCTTCGGACGAGCAACTGATTGCATGTATTGGCACGATCGAACCTAGAAAGAACCAGCTCGCACTCGTAGACGCGTTTCGCACCTACAAAGATCAGCATCCGGAAAGTGACTGGAAGCTTGTTCTCGTGGGTAATCTGCATCCTCTATGCGCCGAACAGATCAACGCGGCTGTGAAGGACGGGATCATCGAGCACCACGGACATGTATCGGAAGACGCTCTTTCGGAACTCTATTCAAAGTGCGCTTTCACAGTATTCCCCTCTAAAGAGGAAGGTTTCGGCCTGCCTATTCTGGAAAGTCTCTGGTATGCGAAACCCTGCATATGTGCCGATTTCGGCGCCATGGCCGAGGTGGCGCAAGGGGGAGGCTGCCTTACCCTGGACGTGACAAATCCCAAGGAGATAGGCGCTGCCCTGTCGAAGCTCATTAACGATCGCGAGCTTCGACAGAAACTCATCGACGAGGCCATTAGCCGGGAAATCTCCAACTGGGACCAGTACGCAGCGCGCATTCTTCAGAATATCTCGCGCTTCGCCGTGCCCTGGTCTCAGAGAGGCAAGGTCTTTTTCTGGGTCGATTCAACAGCATCATTTCCCAAGAACACCGGGATACAACGTGTTACCCGACAGCTTGCGCGTGCTCTTTGCGAAAATGGCGCGGATGTCGTGCCGGTCAAATGGGACGTCGCCGCGCGAAAATTTGTGCCGGCAAATACTGACGATCTTGCACATCTGGCCGAATGGAACGGTCCCAAGGCCAGTGACTGGGGCGAATGGGAAGAGCCACAGGGAATAGAATACGGCTGGTTCATCATGCCTGAACTGCCCTTAAACTTTTCACCCGACGATCAGATGGCGATTCTGAAAGCAGCGCAGGACGGAGGACTGAAAGCGGCTGCAATTTTTTATGATGCGATCCCCTGGAAGATGACCGAGATTTATCCCGAGCATTATGCTCAGGCGCACGCCGCCTATATGAGGGTCCTGGCGGCATATGATGCTATCCTTCCGATTTCAAATCACAGCGCGCAGGATTTTCTGTCATTTTTAGGGACCGACATGGAGCGCCCTTCGGGGATAGATTTCCGAGTGCGTCCAATATTGTTGCCAAACGAGTTCACGGAAACGCCTCGCGTCAAACAGATTGAGCCCACCCAAGCCTCCGTCGATGGACGTCTGACCATATTGAGTGTCGGAACCGTGGAGCCGCGGAAGAACCATCTCAAACTTGTTGAAGCCTTTAAATTGGCACGGGCAAATGCCCCTTGCCCTCTTCGACTTGTCATTGTCGGACGAGAGGATACGAGCGCTTATGGAGACAAGTTTAAAGCCGCCATCAACGGCCAGGCGGACATTATCTGGGATGAAGATGCGAACGACGAAAAGTTGCATCAACTTTTCAAAGAGTGTGACTTCACAGTGTATCCCTCGATCGAGGAAGGCTATGGCCTGCCTATCGTTGAAAGTCTTTGGCTGGGAAAACCCTGCATATGCGCCAATTCCGGTGCAATGGCCGAGGTCGCAAATGCAGGATGCTTGACTGTTGATGTCAACGACCCGCAAAAAATGGCCGACGCAATCCTTAGGATGTGTGCCACGGGGACGAGGAACGAACTTGCGGCCGAAGCAATTTCTTCACCTGTGACGAGTTGGAGAGATTATGCCTTCAACGTCGCAAACCAGCTCGCGAGCATATGCGCACCGCCGTCCCTGAACGACGTACCCGATGCACACGAAATTTCAGAGCGCACCAGCCCTATGCTTTTGAAGCCGCGTCCCAAGCTTTCAATTTGCATCAGTACTTATAATCGGGCGGAGTGGCTCGCGGTCAACCTGAAAAACTGGGCAAGACTTTACCCTGAACCTCTCAAGGGCGTTGAATTTTTTGTCTGCGACAATACCTCGACCGATCATACACCCGAGGTCGTACAGCCCTATTTGTCGCGAACTGATTTCACCTATCGCCGTAACCCCGAAAACGTGGGGATGCTTGGCAATCTCCGCGTTACGGCAAACCACGCAAATGGCGACTATATCTGGATTCTCGGCGACGACGATCTCATATATCCCGACGCCGTCGAGCGCGTTCTCGCAGCAATCGATAAAGAGCCAGATATCGGGCTCGTTTATTTGAACTATGCTTATACGCATCTCGAAGATGCGCGAAAAATTACGGATTTTGAGGAGTTCTTCCAGAACTCAACACCAATCGTCCCACCAGAGGAAGACAGGATCGGCCTGATCAAGGACATCTGTACACGTAACGAAAACTTCTTCACCGCCATCTATACCCTGGTTTTCCGACGGGATCACGCGATCAATGCTTACTCGCAAAACACCGACGGCAGACCATTTTCAACCATGCTGACAGCCATTCCCACTACTTTTTACGTCCTCAATCACATGATGGAAGCCAAGGGTGTGTGGTTGGGAAACCCGGCGCTCGTGGTCAACCTTAACGTTTCCTGGATGAAATACGCGCCCCTGTGGATTCTTGAACGCATTCCGGAAGTCTACGAGGTGGCGGAATGGAGAGGCGCTGACCGCAGCGAAATGGATCGTTGGAGAATCCACACGCTACCGGGGGCAAAACACTTCTTTACGGAAATTCTCACCAACGATCCGCTTGACAATGGCGCATATTTCGATCCACAGCGCTTTATTAGACGCTTCAAGCACTTACAAGAATTCCAACGAATGCGCGAAGAATTGGTCGAAACCTATACAACCGCATCTTTGAACAATGTACCATGTGCATCCAAGCCGGTTTCTGCGGTATTTGCACGCAATATCAGAAATGCATGAAGGAGCTTAGAATGACAGCGTATAGTGAAATCGACAAATGCCGAGTGGGGGGACAAAAGGATCTCGTATCCGTATTAAACCTCGGCGAGCAAGCTCTGACAGGCGTCTTTCCAGCAACGAAAGAAGAAGAAGTAACCAAAGGCCCCTTGGAGCTGGTGTGGAGCCCTTCCAGCGGACTGCTTCAATTAAAGCACTCCTACGACTCCTCGGAAATGTACGGTGACAATTATGGTTATCGTTCGGGTCTGAACCAATCGATGGTGGACCATCTGAGTGCAAAGGTCGCCTATCTTGAACGTCTGGCGTCGCCAGCGCCGGGGGAGGTAATTCTGGACATCGGCAGCAACGACTGCACAACGTTGAAAGCCTATTCAACTCCTGGCCTAAAGCGCTTCGGCATTGATCCAACCGCAGCCAAATTTGCATCTTTCTACCCGGAAGAAATCCGTTTTGTTCCAGAGTTTTTTAGCGCGCAAGCTTATAAAACCCTCACGGATCGTCCGGCCAAGATCATTACTTCCATCGCGATGTTTTACGATCTGGAAGACCCCATAAAATTCGCTCGTGAAATCGAACAGGTTCTGGCAGACGACGGGATCTGGCATTTCGAACAGAGTTATATGCCGTCTATGCTGCGGTTGAATTCATATGACACCATCTGCCACGAGCATATTGAATATTATTCCCTTCAGGTTGTTGAAAAGATTCTGTCAGCCGCTGGTCTTCGAGTGATCGACGTCGTCATGAACAGCGTAAACGGTGGTAGCTTCGCCGTGACAGCTGGCAAGATTTCCAACCAGAGTCTAAAGCGAAACGATGCGGTTATTAATTGGCTGCTTGAACAAGAAGACAGGATGGGTCTGTCTACACCACGTCCATATCGTGATTTCGAGGAGCGTGTATTCCGCCATCGGGATGATTTGAGCCGTCTTGTTCGCAGTCTGGTCGCCGATGGGAAAACAGTCTTGGGGTACGGAGCCTCCACGAAAGGAAACGTAGTACTTCAGTTCTGCGGCCTCACTTCCAAGGAAATTCCAGCGATTGCCGAGGTGAACAAGGAGAAATTCGGTAAGTTCACCCCTGGAACCCATATACCGATCATCTCCGAAGCGGAAGCGAGAGCGATGAAACCTGATTATTTCCTCGTTTTGCCTTGGCATTTCAAAGACGGTATTCTTCGCCGTGAGAAACAGTATCTAACCGACGGCGGAAAATTCATCTTTCCGTTCCCGGAAGTCGAAATCATATAAAACGCTGGCCAGGCTGATTTCATTCATCATCTTCCCTCCTCGTGCAGGAGGGAAGATTGGCAAGTCAGCGCCGACATCGCCTTGGATGGCCTGAACAACTGTGTTCTTAAAACAATTGAAAGCGTTCGCAAAGACGGAGTGAATTTTGTGTCTGCTAGGCGAACAAGAACGGCGTAAACAATGCTTTCAAACATCCTGCCAGCCAAACTGAGCGACTAATCCAGCATCATGCACTTTGCGTCACGACTGGAGTGGAGGCAGCGACGGTCCGGTAAGAGGCTCCGATGCAACGGCGTTTGCATCACGTCCCGCTGCTCCGACCCGTTAAAACTGAACCTTTGATAGCTGAAATTTTGAGGGTTGATTTCCTCGCCGGAAACCGACCAAGGGCTGATGTCATCAAAGTCTGGCGATGTGCGGAAAGCATTGTTTCAGAGGCAAGACGACGACATCAATCTGCTCACTTGTCGTCAACACAATAGTCCTCATTCGGCCATAGCATACCACAATCCCGACTGCCCCTTGATGCCCCTCCGTCATCACGAACAGAATCAGAAAAATCCGGCCAAGATCGAAGGACGCCGGTCGCGCACAAGCAGAACAAAACCAAAAATATATTGCCCGAAGACAAAGGCCATAATTACAAAAATTGGTTGGCGAGAAGACGCTCCGCCAGGCCATTTTTTCCGTAAACATATGTTGCGATCACGGCCTGCGCAATCTTGTCGCTACCATTTGCATTGCTTCGGAAGAAAACAGCATCCCCCCAACCGAGACGCTCCTTAAAACCGTGTCCCACGTAGGCGTATCGGCACTCGGCTGTAAAGTCCACAAATATGAAGCCATGCTCCCTTAGGAAGAGCTCAACATCAGAAAAGAGAGGCTGGCCATCGTAGATCGGAGCAAACTCCACTTCACAGTGAATGACATTCGTGCGCTTCAAAACGTCCACACCGCCCTTCAGGGCCTTCAATTCCATCCCCTGAATATCCAATTTCAGAAAATCGACAACGGGGACATCGGATAAAACATTGTCCAGTGTTGAAGTGGAAACAGGCTGGGTATCGACCGTTTCAAGTGTTTCCAAGTGCTCCAGATGGGCATTGAGGTTTCTGTTGAGGGGCAATAATGACGAAGTTGCATCATCATTGTTGACGTAGAATGTCTGCAAGCTTCCATCCCCGATAAAGTCAGGGAAAAGCTGCAAATCAGGGTCGTCCGCCATCATCTCAGCGCGTCTATGCTCCAGCGGCTCGAAACCGATACATCTATGCGACACTCCCGATTTTCGCAGAGGAGTATAGATATGGTCCTCACTCACCAGCTTCTGGGCGCCCACATCGACGATTACGAGTTCGCGATCCACGATCGGCATCTCTATAGGGCTCGGCCGCATCTGCTGCGCTTGGCGATGCTGATACTCCGCACTTCCAACCAACGCAGTAACGACTTCAGACAATCCTTCCTGTTGAGCAACAGCGGTAAAATGTTCAAGGCCGGCTGCATCCGGTGCTCGGCCGAGCAGTCCATGATATAAGGCCGTTACATAAGAACTCAGATCCACAGAAACCTCCGATGCAAATCGAACTGCCAACGCAAAATTGAAAGAGGGCACAACTCTTTTCAGCTCGTGACCTTATCGGTAAGGCCAAGAATATGGAGCAAATCGCTGCATACCTCCTCCCAATTACGCATTTTAGCGGTGGAGATACTCTTTTCTAATTCATGGAGGCGCTGCGGGTCATTGATAAGACGACCACAAGCAGCAGCGATACTCTCTATCGAAGTCGCGTCGCAATATTCGACATACTCCCCTCCCACCTCCGGCAGGGAGCTATTATTGGCGACAACGGCGGTTTTCCCGTAGGAAAGCGCCTCCCCGACCGGCAACCCCCAACCCTCGTAAAGGCTCGCCATGATCGAAAACTTGCAGTTTCTGTACAGGAACGCCAATTCGCTATCGCTCGGCGCCTCGACCACTTGAATCCACCCGTTGAGATTCCCCGTACCTTTCAGGAAATTTTCAAACGCCTCAATGTGCCACCCTTTTCTACCAGCGAATACAAGCCGTGGCAGGTCATAGTTTCCGTCTTGAAGCAAGCGCTGCCAACTCTGAGCAATACGCCACACATTCTTCCGCGCTTCAATCGTTCCGGCACATAAGACATAGGGAACAGTCGCCACATTGCGTACATCGTCGGAAATCTCGGCCACCTCGTATAACCACGGATATGCATCCTTGTTGACGCGGGTGGACATCGGCCCAAGCGCCTCGGCGGAGATTTTTTTATCTATGCCTTGCTGCACCAGCGATAAGACTTCTACCTCGCGCTCGTAACCGTATTTCGCCAAAAAAACCTGAAGATCCCTCTTGGTAGCATTGCTGATACAAAGGTATTTCGAGGTGTATTCCACGCTGTTTGCGAGCCACTTATGGAAAATAAGAGGCATCATTCCATGTGTCGTCTGCGGCAGCAGGATGGGAATAAGATCATAGACGAGCGTATAACAAATGACGCCTTTTTCCTTAGCAGCGGAAAATGTTCTCTCATGCAGAGGTAACCACGAGCTATCGAGATTGACCAACGCATCCCCCGGGCGACACATCGCCAGAAAACTCTTTCTTGCCGTCTCCTTTCGAACTCTTTTGTCTTTCGGAAACCGCATCTCCAGCCAACGCTCAGGCGTTATGTTGTAGCGTAAGAACGAACTTTTCGAGCCGAGGAAAGCCAGAACATCCAGCCTCGTCCTATGGAAATAATATTTCGCTACACTCGAATTATATTTTGAGATTACATTAATCTCGGCAGAATTTCGTGCTTTCCCGATCTTCAGCGCACCTCGAAGCGATCGAGGGTCATCAAAGTTCGCTATATCAAAGTCACTGAAAGATATGCATACATATTTTTTACTTACGCCCTCATGAAAACATAAATAAAATTCGGCATCTGAAGCCCTATGCCCGAGCTCGGTTATTATATTTACGAGAACACGCTGAATTCCGGAGTATCGATCTATTTTCGAGACATAAGCCACTAAACTGGATATGTCGAAAAACACGCGCATTTTTTCATTGCCACTAGACATAATGTCCCCAAAATCATATTGGAATCAAAGTAAATTTGCACATATGGCAAGTTTACCCTTTGTCGCTTCCGCGCTTTTCTTAGGGAAAGCTCAATCCTGTCTTTCCCGGTAAATTAAATAGAACACAGAACCCACCATCCAGACAGATTCCGTTATCGACGATGACAACACTCCCATTCGAAACACAGGCAAATGGAGCGGATCTCGATCAAACCGATCTCGTCATCAGCATGAATTCAGACGCTTGCGCGCCAATAATCCAAAACTGAACGCAGCGTTGTTTCCCAAGGGATTTGTGGTGACCATTGCAGAAGACGACCAGCCTTTGCCGAACTTCCCGCAACGTAACTCACCTCACTGGCCCGCATTCTAGCGGGATCCTCGACGATCTGAATTTTCACTTGAGACATCGCAAGCAGACTCTCAAGAATATCTCCAATTCGACGCGCTGTTCCGGACGACAAATTCAATATTACGCCGCCCGCAAATCTCTCAGGAGGAGAAAGGGCCGCAGTAACATAGGCTGAAACAATATCCCGCACGTCGGTAAAATCACGGCGTGCTTCCAGATTGCCCACTTTTATAGTCGGTGGTTGCAAACCCTTTTCGATCCGCGCGATCTGGGCCGCAAAACCCGAAACCACGAAATTCTCGGCTTGTCCTGGCCCCGTGTGATTGAAAGGTCGAAACCTGACAGACTGCAGCCCGCTCTTCGCCATCTGACCAATAAAGAGATCAGCGGCCGCCTTGGATGTCGCGTATACGTTTGTCGGAGCAAGCAGGGTCTCTTCGTCCAGCGGGGCATTCGCACCGATAAAGCTGCTCCCGTAGACCTCGGAAGATCCGATATTGATGAATAAAGCCGTGGGGCAAAACTTTCGCACACTGCATGCTAGCGCAATTGTACCGTTAAGATTGACGGCAAATGTCTGCTTCGGAGAAGCGGAGGCTTCCAACACGTGAGAAACCGCAGCCAAATGTATAACCACATTTGGCCGCCATGTTTCTATCACTTCGTCGACAGCCTGCTCATCTTCGATGTCCAGCTCAATCGCAACTTCAGTCCTTTGCGATCGAGTAATGTCGCTGTTCCCACCTCCTTTGAAAGTGGAAATAATTCGAGCGGACGGCGGAAGGGCGTTCTGCAGCTCCTCCCGCAGCCAACGTCCGACAAATCCATTCGCTCCCGTTATCAAGATACAGGGATTGGAGACAGAATTCTGCTGTGCCATATTCACTTTGAAAGCCGACTGATATCCGCGTCAACCATTTCGCAAATCATTTCTTCAAGCGTGATCGTGGCTTCCCAGCCCAGCTTTTCTTTCGCTTTCTTCGGATTGCCAAGAAGAATATCAACCTCTGCCGGGCGGAACAGCTCTGGATCGATGACGAGATAGTCATCGACATTCAAACCCACGTGGCCAAAAGCGATTTTGCACATATCCCGAACAGTAACCGTGCGTCCTGTTGCGACGACATAATCGTCCGGAATCTCCTGCTGCAGCATCAGCCACATTGCGCGCACATAGTCCTTGGAGTGACCCCAGTCACGCTTTGCGTCAATGTTACCGAGACGAAGCTCGTCACGAAGCCCCAACTTGATTCTGGCCACACCATCGGTGACTTTTCGGGTCACGAACTCAATTCCGCGCAGTGGCGATTCGTGGTTAAACAGAATACCGCTGGAGGCGTGCAGACCGAAACTCTCACGATAATTGACCGTCATCCAGTGCGCATAAAGCTTTGCGACGGCATAAGGAGAACGCGGGTAAAACGGCGTTGTCTCGTTTTGCATCGCTTCTTGAATTAGGCCGTACATTTCGGAAGAAGATGCTTGATAAAAACGTGCACCCGACGCCTCAAGCCGCATTGCCTCCAGCACGTTTGCACAACCGATGCCGGTAACCTGCCCCGTAAGCAGTGGCTGGTTCCACGAGGACTTCACGAATGACTGCGCTCCAAGATTGTATATCTCGTCGGGCTGCACGTCACGCATGATACGAATTATGCTGGAGAGATCAGTGAGATTTCCATCGATAAAACGAACATCTCTATCGATATTCAACCATTTCAGGCGCGTATCGTTGACATCTGCAGTGCTGGACCGGCGCACCAAGCCATAGACTTCATACCCCTTCTCCAGCAAGAATTGCGAGAGATAGGCTCCATCTTGACCAGTTAACCCGGTTATCAACGCCTTTTTCATATTCCACCTGTACTTTAATCAACCCAGATTTTCTGGTCATCTTGCGTTGTATGCCGACACGAATTCCAAAAAATGCGCAGACAGCAATCTCTTCTATGATATTCGCCGGTATTTACCGAATCATTTTCTGTAAACGTACAGACATCCAAAATGATACCTGAAACGCCTCAGGCCGCTAAAAGCGTATTTTTCACCCCTGAAAGTATTTCAGAGGCAACATTACGCCATGTTCGCATGGAAGGTTTGCTTTCAGCAATCTTGCGGCGCATAGCTAGGTATTCCTCTTGGTTCCCCAACAACTCGCCGAGAATATCCGCCAATTCTTCCGGCTTTTCCGGATCAAAATAGCGAGCCAGATCGCCACCGGCCTCTCTTAGAGCCGGAACGTCCGCCGCCAATGCCGGGGTTCCACACCACAGGGCTTCGCTGATGGGCAGGCCCCATCCCTCCATCCGGCTGGGGAGAACAAGCGCGAAAGCGTTCCTGTATAATTCGGCGAGTTCGGCCTGGTTGGGGTTGAGTACGAAATGAAATTTTGCGGCCAGGGGCAGAAATCTCTTGTTCCTTAGAAATTTTTCCACCCGCTTGCGTCTTGCGCCCGCCAGCACGAGATTGGGCACGTCGAGCCCCCTTTCGTGGAGGGACATCATGGCTTCAACCACACATTCCAGATTTTTCCTGCCGTTATAGATTCCCACGCACAATAGATAACGCCCCGCCGGCCCGCGCTTCTCCACCGGCTCCGACGTCGGACGCAACTCGTTGCAAAGCGGCACGGCAACAACCTTCGGCACCGGCGGCAATATGTCTTTCTGCGAAAAATGCAGCACTTCCCGCGCCGTAAATTCCGAATTCGTGAGAATGAGAGACGATGCCTTGATGGCTACCTGGTTGTCATGCAGAAAGTTCTTCGGAAAAGAGAACTGGTTCCTGTGCGTGAAATCGTGCAGCGGTATCATGTCATGCAAAAGTGGAACAAACGTCACCTTCGTTCCACTGGCTTCAAGGGCCGTCAGATAGTCGGACATGATCTTGGGCCTGCCTAGCGAAACCAGCACCTGACCGGAAAGATCGACGTCTTTCGCTGCGCCATCCGGAACAGTCGCCCAACGTCGCCGGTTTCTGAAATCGACGATCTTTCGAATTGCCCAATAAACCGAAGATTTAACGGGATTATTATTGAAGAGACTTTGGCGGAGGCGAAGGGGGGTCGCAGAAGGCGGAAGATTGTGATCCAGCACCCCGGTTGGGGACGCTTCTCCAACCCTCGGAAAGACCTCGAAAAACCGACCATGATACGGCGAATATATCACGTAGCGGACGGCAGGATCCAACTTGGTCAGCTCGTAAGCGACTTCCATCACCGTCCGGGAAATGCCGTAATACTTGAATTTGACGCCGGAATTCAGAAAAAGCTCTGAAAGATCGAAAAAAACTTCAGTCATCCTTGCAGACATACCTTCATGCCCCACCAAATGGCAGTTGACGCCGATGCAGCGTTATCAAATCACCCACATCGGGGGACACGCTCCGCTTTAAACCCTTAACTTTCAAGGGAGCGGCGGAGAGATGGGCGGCTTATACAGGTGGTCCTCAATCCTTGTCAAATGCGCTCGTCACCCGTGAAAACTTCGGCAAAATCCCGCCGGGGCATGCAATGAACGGGTTCTTTCACTGTGGAAAGGCTCCCGCCGGCATTTGAAGCCTCACGCCACGTCCGATATCAAGAAAACAAGGGGGCGATAGAAAATTTGAAAGGTTCCACTTTGAACACATACGCTCGAAAGATCACACCGGTTCTGTTGGCCGGCGGTGCCGGTTCCCGTTTGTGGCCTGTTTCGCGTGACCAGCTGCCCAAGCAGTTCCAGCCGCTGG